>NZ_JBHYIK010000129.1:0-10730 GCF_042739735.1 Amycolatopsis sp. NPDC059027
CGGCCCCCCCCGAGATCTACACTGGCTTTGGCGGGGGCCGCGTCTGTTGTGTATACGCCCCTGGTTCCGGCCACCTTACGGGCGTCAGACGCCCGTAAGGTGGCCTTAACGGCACGTCCGCCGGGGCTCTCGACCGGGTTTGTCGGTCCCGCGTCCTAGGCTGTTTGGTAGGGGGCCTCGGGGTGTCCTGAATCTTCCGTTCATTCCTTGCGGGGGCCCTGACCTGCGGAAAGAGAGCAAGGGACCTTTGCTTGCGTTGCTTAGCGGAACTAACGAGTGGGAGTAAAGGTCCCTTGCTCCGCCCCCGAGCCAGCCGCGCCGGACGGGGCGTCGGATGTGGTGCCGGACGGGGCACGGGGCCGCTCGGCCTCCTCGGCGGCCTCGTCCTCGGCGAGCATCTCCGCCACCGACTTCCGACGTCCCCGCTCGGGCCGCGGCGTGGTGAGCGCGCCGCCCGGCTTGAGTTCGCGCACGGTGAAGTACAGCCAGCCCAGCAACGCCATGGTGCCGAAGGCGATCCACTGCAGCGCGTACGAGAAGAACGGGCCCGAGTCGAGCTGCGGCAGTGGCAGCGGCTTGATGACGCCGGGCTGGTCGACGTCGAGCTGGAAGTAGCCGGGGCGGATGTCGAGCTTCGCGGCCCGCGCGACGACCCGCGAGTCGACGACGTAGCTCTGCAGTTTCCCGCCGGATGACGGGTCGGTGGTGGCCTCACGGTTCTTCGGGTCCGTCTCGTCCGGGCGGGCGCGCGCGACGAGCGTCACCGTCCCGGTCGGAGGGGCCGCGTAGGGCGGGACGCCGGAGTCCGCCGACAGGCCCACGTAGCCGCGGTCGACCAGCACGATCGTGCCGTCGGTGGTGCGGAACGGGGTGAGGATTTCGGAGGCGCCCTGGCCCTGCACCGTCCGCAGCCGCGCGACAACCTCGGCCTCGGGCAGGTATGTCCCGGTCATGGTGACCAGGCGCCATTCGGTGCGCTGGTCCGGCTCGGCGCCGGGGGCCAGTTCCTGGGACAGCGGCGCCGGAGCGGCGGTGAAGGAGGCCCGCACGGCCGCGTTCTGGGTCTCGCGCTCGGTGTCCCGCCGGAACTGCCACGGCGCGAGCAGGGTGTAGCAGCAGACGGCGAAGGTGAACACCACCACCGTCAACGCCAGCCAGCCGGGCCGGAGCAGGAACCGCAAGCGCACACCTCCACGGTAGGCCGTCCCCGCCGCGACCACGACGGCGACCTCGTCAGCTGTGGGCTCGCACCCAGTCGAGCAACGCGGGCACGCTGCGCTCGATCATGCCCAGTACCTCGGTGAACCCGTCGTCGCCGCCGTAATACGGGTCGGGGATCTCGGCGCCTTCGGGCGCGGACGGGTCGAACGAACGCAGCAGCCGTACCCGCGAAGGATCGGTGGCCCGCGCGCGAAGGAAGTCGACGTGACCGTCGTCGGCGCACAGCAGCAGATCGGCGTCCAGCTGGTCCTCGTCGACTTCGGAGGCCACGTGCGACGTCGGGTAGCCGTGGGCCTTGAGCGTCGCGCGGGCCCGCTTGTCCGCGGGCTCGCCGACGTGCCACGGGCCGATCCCGGCGCTCGACACGCGCACGGAGTCCGACAGTCCGGCGTCGGCCAGGGCGTGCCGGAACACGAGTTCGGCCATCGGGGAGCGGCAGATGTTGCCGGAGCAGACGAAGACGAGATGCGGGGTCCTCACCCGTCGAGACGCTACATGCGAAAATCGCCGGATGCCCGCCGTCTCCGACATCATCACAGCGCTCGAAGCCGCCTACCCGCCCGAACTGGCCGAATCCTGGGACGCCGTCGGGCTGGTCTGCGGCGACCCCGACGACGACGTCACGCGAGTGCTGTTCTGCGTCGACCCGGTCGCCGAGACCGTCGGCGAGGCGATCGAACTGGGCGCGCAGCTGATCGTCGCGCATCATCCGCTGCTGCTGCGCGGGGTGCACGGAGTTCCCGCGGACACCGCGAAGGGCGGGCTCGTGCACCGGATGATCCGGGCCGGTGTCGCGCTCTACTGCGCGCACACCAACGCCGACTCGGCCGACCCCGGGGTGTCGGACGCGCTCGCCGGGGCGATCGGCCTGCGCGTGCTGCGCCCGCTCGACCCGAACGCCGACGGCGTCACCGGCATCGGCCGGATCGGCGAGCTGCCCGAGGCCGAGCCGTTCGCCGCGTTCGTCGAGCGGGTCGGGAAAGCGCTGCCCGCCACGGTTCCCGGCGTCCTCGGCGCGGGCGACCCCGAACGCCCGATCCGCACGGTCGCGGTGTCCGGGGGCGCGGGCGATTCCTACCTCGCGCGCGCGACCGCGGCCGGGGTGGACGCCTTCGTCACCGCGGACCTGCGTCATCACCCCGCGGGGGAACACCTCGGCGGCACCGGCGCGGTGCCCGCGCTGGTCGGCGTGACGCACTGGGCCAGCGAATGGCCCTGGTGCGGGCAAGCCTCGGCCGTCGTCGAGGCCGCGACAGCGGGTACCGTCGACACCTGCGTCTCCACGCGGTGCACCGACCCGTGGAACCTGCGCGCCTAGCACCAAGCACTGACAACTACAGGGAGCACCGTGAAGGCCGATTCCGCCGTCCAGCGCCAGCTGCTCGACCTCGCCAAGGTGGACGCCGAGCTCTCGCGCACCGCGCACCGCCGTCGCACCCTTCCGGAGATCGCCGAGATCGAGGCGGGGGAGAAGACGCTGCGCGAGAAACGCGACGCGCTCGTGTCGGTGCAGACCGCCGCGTCCGACCTCGACCGCGAGGTCGCGCGGCAGGAGAAGGAGATCGAATCGGTGCGGGCGCGCGGGGATCGTGACCGCAAGCTGCTCGAATCGGGTTCGGTCAACGCCAAGCAGATGACCGACATCGAGCACGAGTTGCAAAGTCTCCAGCGCCGCCAGACCGCGCTGGAGGACGACCTGCTCGAACTGATGGAGCAGCGCGAGGCCCTCGAACTCGACGCGAAGCGGACCGGTGCCGAGGTCGACAAGGCGCAACAGGACGTCGCCGCCGCGACCGGACGGCGTGACGAGGCCTTCAAGGACCTCGACACCACGACCGCGCGCCGTGACGAGGACCGGGCCAAGCTGGTGCCGCGGTTCCCCGCCGACGTGCTCAAGCTGTACGAGCGGGTCCGCGCGCACAAGGGCATCGGCGCCGCGCTGCTGCGGGCCCGCCGGTGCGGTGCCTGCCAGCTCGAACTCGACCGCAGCACCATCGCCGAGATCAAGGCGACGCCCGAGGACACCATCGTGCAGTGCGAGAACTGCGGCGCGATCCTGGTCCGCACGCTGGAGTCGGGCCTGTGACCGACCGCGTGATCGTCGAGGCCGACGGCGGGTCGCGGGGCAACCCCGGCCCGGCGGGCTACGGCGCGGTGGTCAAAGACGCCGCGACTGGTGACGTGCTGGCCGAACGCCGGGAATCGCTGGGCATCGCGACCAACAACGTCGCCGAGTACTCCGGTCTCGTCGCCGCGCTCGAGGCCGCCGCCGACGCCGGAGCGTCCACAGTGGACGTCCGGATGGACTCGAAGCTCGTGGTGGAGCAGATGTCCGGCCGGTGGAAGATCAAGCACGCCGCCCTGCAGCCCCTTGCCGCGCGGGCCAGGGAACTGGCCGCCGGATTCGACCGCGTCACCTACCAGTGGATTCCGCGCGCGGAGAACTCCCACGCGGACAGGCTGGCGAACGAGGCGATGGACGCGGCCGCCGGGAAGCAGGTCAAGGCCGCGAAGGCCGTCGTGAAGGAAACCGACCGCTCTTCCCCGGCACGCTGGACCGGCGCCAGCGGCACCCCCACCAAGCTCCTGCTGCTGCGGCACGGCCAGACCGCGATGTCGATCGACCGGCGCTACTCCGGCCGCGGCGACGTCCCGCTGACCGACCACGGCCAGGCACAGGCCGCCGCCGCGGCCAAACGGCTCGCCGGGATGCCCGGTCTCGTCGTCGACGGCGAGGCGGCGCCGATCGTCGCGTCCCCGCTCACCCGGACCAAGCAGACGGCACAGGCCGTCGCCGACGCGCTCGGCGGCCGCGTCGAAACCCACCCGGGGCTCATCGAGACCGACTTCGGCGAATGGGAGGGCCTGACCTTCGCCGAGGCGAAGGAACGCGACCCGGACCTGCACCGCCAGTGGCTCGGCGACACGTCGGTGCCGCCGCCGGACGGCGAGAGCTTCGACGTCGTGCACCGCCGCGTCCGCAAGGCGCGCGACGAGCTGATCGCCGAGTACGGCGGCCGGACGATCGTGGTGGTCAGCCACGTGACGCCGATCAAGGCGCTGCTGCGGATGGGCCTGGACGCCGGTCCGTCGCTGCTGTTCCGGCTGCACCTCGACCTCGCGTCGCTGTCGATCGCGGAGTTCTACCCGGACGGCAACGCCTCGGTCCGGCTGGTCAACGACATCTCCCATCTCTCATGACCCCCCTGTCATAACCCGGATACCGGCGGTTGCTCGTGACGGCGAAATGTGGGATGGATCACGCCCGATGATGACGCGTGGACAGGGCCGGATGAGGTATTGGCTAGAGTGCTGCTTCGAAGTTGAGGGCGCTGTGGCGCCGCGACGACGGATCCCGCCCGGGATCCTCCTCACGGGGGCGCAGGCTCGTGCGTTTCTCGGCAAGGCCTGTGAATAGGAACAGTGACGGGGACATGACGGCAAGCGCACTCAGCGAAGCATCCGAACGTGACCTGCCCAGCACGCCGGATTCCGAAACCGAGCGGCGCGGCTGGGCGCTGCGGCTGGCCCCGTACCTGGCGGTGCTCGCCGGGGTCGCGGCGGTCGCCTGGCACGCCACCCGCTACAAGCACTGGATCGTCGACGACGCGGCCATCACGTTCTCCTACGCGCGCAGCTTCGCCGACGGCCTCGGCCCGGTGCTGCAGCCGGGGGCGCCGCCGGTCGAGGGCTTCTCCGACCCGACGTGGATGGTCCTGCTCGCGCTGGGCAAGGTGGCCGGGCTGTTCGACCACGGCCTGCTGCTGGGCATCCCGGACTACGTGCTGTTCCCGAAGCTGCTCGGGCTGCTGTTCACCGGCGGCATCCTCGCCGGGTTCCAGGTGGCCGCGCGGCAGGTCTTCCGGCGGCACGCCTGGGCGATCACCCTCGTCGCCGGGCTGACGCTGGCGACGATCCCGTCGTTCGTGATCTGGGTCGTGTCCGGCCTGGAGAACTCGCTGTTCGCGTTCGGTGTCGTCTGGCTCGCGGTGCTGCTGTTCGTCGCGGCCCGCAAGGACAACCTGCTGTCGTGGAAGGTCGCCACCGCGGCGGGCCTGCTGGTCGCCTTCTGCGCGCTGACCCGGCCGGACGGGCTGATCTACGCGGGCGCGTACCCGCTGGCGGTGCTGTGGCAGCTGCGGCGCCCGTTGCTCGGCACGAGCATCAAGCACGTCCTGATCTCGCTGGCCGCGTTCGTGATCCCGTTCGGTGCGTACGTCGCCTGGCGGCACAGCGAGTTCGGCGGACGGCTGCTGGCCAACCCGTCGATCGCGAAGCAGCAGGGCCTGCCCGACCTGACCTCGATCATCCGGCCCGGCGCGCTGGTGCTGTACATCGGTGTCGCGGCGGTCGTCGTGGTCGCGGCCCTGATCGTCTGGGCGATGGTCAAGGCGCCGTGGCGGCGCGCGCTGTACGTGCTGCTGACGCCGTTCGCGCTCGGGATCGTCGCCTTCGGCGTGCTGATCCCGGACTGGATGGACCAGTACCGCTTCGCGACGCCGGTGTGGGCGCTGGGCGCGCTGGCCGGGACGATGTGCCTGGCGGAGTTCCTGCGGACGGTCAAGGCGCCGGTGGTCCGGGTCGTGGCGCTGGTCGTGGTGATCGCGTCGCTGGTCCCGTCGGCGATCGGGTTCGTGAAGGTCTCGGACAAGTTCATCAAGTCCCCGACCATCCCGGCCTGCCTGGTGGCCGACCGGTTCGGCCGCGGGTTCAACACCATCGCCGACATGCTGGGCCTGCAGCAGGCGTCGCTGCTGCTGCCCGACCTCGGCGGTTCGTCGATGACGAGCAGGCTGCAGCTGGTCGACATGGCGGGTCTCGTCGAGGCGAACGTCGCCGACTACCTGCACAAGGACGACATCCACGGCCTCCGCGACTACGTCTTCGACAAGGTCAAGCCGACCTTCATCCACTCGTGGGGACCGTGGGCCAGCGGCAACGGGATCGCCGTCGACCCGCGGATCGACCAGGACTACTACCCGATCTTCGTCTACCCTGGCCCCGGCCTGCGCAACGGCGACTTCGTCCGCAAGGACGCGGTGACCGACATGGCGAAGCTCGAGGCCGTCCGGCACTACGCGGCGACCACGATGATGAACGTCGAGGGCCAGCACTTCGTCACGGCTCCGCTGGACGACTGCGGCCCGACCATGAAGCCGGGGCAGACCATCGCCCCGCGCGGCTGAGGCTTTACCCGGACGCACCCGACCTGCGGCTCAGTGGGTCCAGTGCGTTCCCCGCCGCCGCGGGGATGTGCCGATGCTCAAGGGGACCCGCGCCTCTTACGACGTTCCGTGAATGCCACATCGAGGGACTCTGAGTCCCTCGATGTGGCATTCACGGACTTCTCGACCTGCTGGAACGGAGCCGTCAGACGCTCAGGGGTTCGGGGGTGGCGGCGCTGCGGTCGATGTCCTTTTCCAGCTCGCGGATCACCGGCAGCACGTGCTTGCCGAAGTACTCGACGTCCTCCAGGTAGTGCAGGAAGCCGAGCAGCAGCAGGTTCGCGCCGCGCCGCTTGTACTCGATCGCCCGGCGCGCGATCTGCTCCGGCGTCCCGACCAGGCCGGTGCGGAAACCGTCGTTGTACTGCACGAGATCGGCGAACTCCGAGTCGGCCCACATGCCCTTGGTGTCCGAAGTGGACTTACCGGCCTGCTTGACGGCGTTGCGGAAGCCTTCCACCGCGTCGACGTTGGCCTTCGCGACGATCTCCCGCAGGACGTCCTTCGCCTCGCTCTCGGTCTCCCGGGCGATCACGAACCCGTTCAGTCCGAATCGGACGGTGTGGTTGTTCGCCGCCGCGTAGTCGTTGACCTCTTCGACCTGTTCGGTGAATCCGTCGAAGTCCTTGCCATTGCTGAAGTACCAGTCCGACACCCGGCCGGCGAGCTTGCGCGCGGCCGTCGAATTGCCGCCCTGGAAGATCTCCGGATGCGGCCGCGCGTCCCCGGTCACGGGCTTCGGCTTGATGTCGAAGTCGTGGATCCGGTAGAAGTCACCGCCGAACTCGGCGTGGTCGTTCGTCCAGAGTTCCTTGAGGACCCGGATGAACTCCTCCGAACGCCGGTAGCGCTCGTCGTGTTCGAGCCACGGCTCGCCGAGATTGGTGAATTCGTCCTTGAACCAGCCGCTCACGACGTTGACCGCCGCCCGGCCGCCGGAAAGGACGTCGGCGCTCGCGATGAACTTCGCCAGCACGCCGGGATGCCACAGTCCGGGGTGGATCGCGGCGATGACCTTGAGCCGCTGCGTCGCCAGCAGCAGCGCGAGGCTGAACCCGGTCGATTCGTGCTGGTAGGCGGCGCCGTAGCTGGCGGTGTACCGCACCTGGGAAAGCGCGTACTCGAAGCCGTTGTTCTCGGCGAGAACGGCCAGATCGCGGTTGTACTCGTAACCCCAGTCGGTGCGCTGTTCGATGTCGCTGGTGACCAGGCCGCCGCTGACATTCGGTACCCAGTAGGCGAATTTCAGCGGCTCGTGCAGCCGTGCTTCGTTTTCGGGCATGGTCGCTCCACAAAAGTGAAAAGTGAAAAGGGTGCGGAAAGGTGCTACGCGAAACAGCGGTAACCCGCCACGCGGACGTAGTCCACATGGCGGCGGCGGGTCAGCAGGGCGCCGGACATGGCCGAAGTAGAACAGCGGCTCCCGAGCCGGTCAACGGCCGTCCACGCCATGGGACTTGAGCGCTCCGGGCAGTTCGGCGCGGCCGGTGATGCCGAGCTTCCGGTACGCCCCGGAAAGGTGCAGTTCGACCGTGCGTCGGGTCAGGTGCAGCGCGGCGGCGATCTCCCGGTTGGTGAGCCCCTGCACGGCCATCACGGCGATGCGGTTCTCCTGGCGCGTCAGCCCGTGCTCGTTTTCCTTGGCGGGCGACAACGTCCGGCGCGCCGCGCGAAGTTCTTCCGCGGCCCGGCGGCCGAGCGGCCGCGCCCCGCACTGTTTGCTCAGCTCGACCGCCTGGCGCAGCGTGGCCGCGGCCTTGTCCGGTTTCCCGTGCCGCGACTGGAACGTCCCCAGCTCGGTCAGCGCGTTCGCGAGGTGCAGCCGGGCTGGTGAGGCGGCGAGTGTGCCGACGGCCTTCTGCAGTGCGCGCTCGGCTTCCTCGTCTTCGCGCACGAGTCCCATGGTGGTCAGCGCTGTCCCGAGTGGACGCGCGGCGCCCCAGCGTTCCGCCGCGCAGAGGTCCTCCTCGGCGAGCCGCGACGCCTCGTCGGTCTGGCCAAGCGTGAGCGCGGCGCGGACGGCGTAGGCTCGCCAGGCGACGAAGCCGGGGAACCGCATTCCGTGATGTGCCAGCCGACGACCGCAGCTGAGGAGGTCTTCGAGGCCGAACCGCGTGTAGCCGGTGGCCACCCGGAGCCTGCCGCGTGCGTGCAACAGGTAGGTGTGCGAGAAAAGTCCTTGGCTGGAAACGAAATCCATTCTGTCCAAAAGGGACGTCGCGGCTTCGAAGCGGCCGAGGTCGACCCAGCACTCGACCAGCCGCGCCGCGCACAGCACCGCGATCGGGCAGATCGTGGTCGCGTCCCGCTCGTCGAACTGGCGCAGCAACGATTCGAAGTGGACACTCGCGCGCTGCAGGTCACCACCGGCCTGTAGCGCGATACCGCGGGCCAGCGTCGGCAGCGCGGCGCGGGGGACGTGGTGATCCCACGGTTCGCGGTCGAGGTCGAGCACCCGGCACAGCCGGTCGGTGTGCGCGGGCTCGTCGGCGAGCACGGCGGTGGCGAGCGTGAAGAAGTAGTGCTGCTCGAACAGTTCTCCTTCGTCGCCCGCGAGTGCGTCACCGAAGTGACGGACCGCGTCCTTCGCGCATTCACCGCTGCGGACGGCGTCGAGCGCGAGCAGCGCGGAACGGCTGCGCTGCGCGGCCGGATCGGTCAGCGGGGCCCACTGCTGGCCGAAGTCGCGGAAATCCGGGGGCGGGCCGAGCCTGCTGCCCGCCTCGGCGAGGTAGGTCATGCACAGCAGCGGCCAGACGGCGTCCGGCCCGCCCGCGTCGAGCCGGGCGGCGATCTGGCCCGCCGCGCTGATCGCGAGCCGGGCGTCCGGGCCGCCGCACAGCGCGAGGATCATCGCGGTCGCGATGATCGCGGCCATGTCCCGGTCGCCGACGTTGTCGACGGCCTCGCGGATCCGGGCGGGCGCCGACTGCGGATCGCACCGGTATTCGGCGTGCGCCAGCTGGAGCAGGACCGCGAGGCGGCGGCCAGGGCGCAGTCGTTCTTCCAGCGTGCGCCGCAGGTAGCGGACGGCCAGCTCCGGCTGCCCGCCGAACACCGCGTTCTTGGCGGCGAGGCACAACGTCGTGATCGCCCACGGAACCTGGACGGCGGTGGCCTCGAGCAGATGTGCCGCGACGCGCTCGACCGGCGCGCCCGCGTCGGCGAGCAGCTTCGCCGCTCGGGCGTGGGTCACCGCCCTGGTCGCGACCGGCATGTCGGCGAGCACGGAGTTGCGCAGGAAGGGATAGGTGAGTTCGGGGCAGTGGCTGTTGGTCAGCACGTGCAGGCGCACCATCGTGTCGATCGCGGTGAGCGCCGCGGTCTCGTCGACGCCGGCGAGCCGGGCCAGGATGTCGAAGGCGGCGTCCTGTCCCAGCACCGCCACCGCCTGCAGGATCTCCCGCCCGGCGGGGTACTCCTGCAGCCGCGCGTGCATGATCTGGCCGATCGCCGCCGCGCCGATCTCCCGCGGGTCCGCCCCGGGGACGAGCCGGGGGCGCAGGGTCTTGAGCAGGTACGGGTTTCCGCCGGTGACCTCGCGGCAGGTCGAGACCAGCTCACCGGGCGCGAGGCCGAGCAGGTCGGCGGCCGCCGTGGTGCCGAGACCGTCGAGCTTGATCGTCAGCGGCGTGCAGCCGGACATCTCGAGCAGGGCGACCTCGCCGAGGGGCTGGCCGATGAGCGAGGTCAGCACGATCACCACGGGCAGTGCGGTGACCCTGGCGCGGATGTAGGCAAGGCAGCGCATCGACCACGCGTCCGCGACGTGGACGTTGTCGACGCCGAGGAAGACCGGTGCCTGTTCGGTCGCGTACCGGACCGCGCGGAAGAACGCTTCCAGCGCCTCGCCCTCCTCGTACCCGGTGAGAGGATGCTGAATCGCGAGGCGTTCGGTGACGTGGGGAGCGCGGGGCAGGGGTGACGCGGCTTCGCCGAGCTGCCGGAGGAAGGTGTCCTGCAAGCTGTCCGACAACTGGCGGCTGACTCCGCCGGACAGGTGAGTTTCCAGCCGCGAGGCGGTGGCGAGCGCGACGGTGAACCCCGCTTCGCGGGCCAGCGCCGCCGTGGCCGTCAGGACCGACGTCTTGCCCATGCCGAACTCGCCGACCAGGATCGCGCCCGCGGCCCTGCCGTCGAGGGCGACCGCGAAAAGCCTGGTCAGCAGGCCGATCTCACGTTCGCGCCCGGGCAGCGGCGCGGTGCGGGGCGTGGGGACCCCATCCCCCCCGGGGGGGGCCCCCGGGGTTTAATAGGTATACACCCTAGAGAACTTCAATTGGG
>NZ_JBHYIK010000129.1:10740-15421 GCF_042739735.1 Amycolatopsis sp. NPDC059027
GCGCCCCCCCGGCCCCCCCGGCGCGCGCGCCCGCAAACACCGCCGTCACCCCGCCCCCCCGCGGCCCCCCCCCCCCGGCGGCGGGGGGGGGGGGGGGCCGCCCCCCCCCCCCCCGCCGGAGGGGCCCCCGGGATTTACTTCGGTATCCACCGTAGAGACCTTCATGTCGGGTTCGGACAGACTACTGGAGAAAGCAATAGCTCTCGGGAGGTCAGAAGACGGTGCCGGCCGGATAGTTGAATTGTCATTTAACCGGTGGGTAGGCAATGCTCGCGCCCCGGCCGCTCCGGCGCGGCGCCGAACGGCGTGTCCGCCCTTTCGGCGTTCCCTCGCGTCATCGGATTTTCCTGCGCTTTCCGCAATGTGCGAGCCTCCGTCTCGGGGCCGCGATTTCCCGGCCCCCTCCGGGATGTCAGGAATGCCCGCCGTCGGCTGGACGGTATTGCCCATGAGAGCGGTCTCGCGGATGACGGTCCGGTATTCGAGGTCCGGTTCGGACTGTGCCCGGGAAATCGTCACCGCGGTGATCGGGATGTCCAAGTGCTGCTGCCAGGCAAGGTTTCGGCCTTCGCCTGACCGGGACCGGCTCGGCCCGGAGTGTAGCGCCGAATAGTTCGAAAGGCTACGGGGACGGGTTTGCCACTCCATTCATGCGCGAGGCGAAGTGAAAAGACCAGTATTGCCTTCTTTTAGTTAATGTGATATAGATCACACCGCTTTTCGGGTGAACGCGAGAACCGCGCGCCGGATGTCCGCGTAGCCCCCTGTGAGTACTCCTTGCCGAAGGGACGCCGAAATGCTGTTCCGATTCGTGGTGCTACTGGCGATCGCGGGTGGCACGCTGCTCTGGAACGTTTCACCGGCCGCCGCCGACGAACTCCGGCAACTCGACCGGGATCTGCTGATCAGCGTCAAACAGGCGGGGCTCTGGGAAGGCCCGGCCAGCAGGCAGGCACAGGAACACGGCGCGGGCCGCCGGGTGCGCGAAGTCGGTGCGCTGCTCGCCGACGACCACGCGCGGCTCGACGTCCAGGTGCGCGCGCTCGCCGACCGGTTCGGGATGACGCTGCCCGCCGTCCCGACGCCGGAGCAGCAGCACTGGGCCGACCAGATCACCGCCGCCACCGGCCCCGATCTCGACCGCGTCTACGTCAACCGGGTCCGCGCGGCCGACGGCAATCTCTTCGGGCTCGCCTCCCAGGTGCGGGCCGGTACGCAGAACGACGACGTCCGCGCCTTCGCCCAGATCGCCGTCGACACCGTGCTGCGGCACCTGACCCTTTTGGAGAGCACCGGCGTCGCGGAGTCCACGTCGCTGCTGGTGTCGCCCGCCGCGGGCGAGGAGGTCGGCGGCGGGGAGATCGCGCTGGGCGCGCTGCTGGCCGGGCTGGCGACGGCCGCGACCTTCGGCGTGGTCCGCCTGCTTGGTTCCCCCGGAAGGAAATGAGCCGCGCACCCGGAGGTGTCCCGATGTCCCCGCTCGCCGCACTCGCCGACTTTTCCGTTCCCACCCCGCACGACGACGGCGTCGGCCAGGTCGCGGCGCTGTCCGGCCGCGTCGCCTACTTGACGATGTGCCTGTCGCTCTGCTGGGGCGTGCTCGCCGCCGCCGGGTGGGTACGCCGCTTCACCGGCCACAAACCCTTGCGCGGCGGGCACATCATGCTCGCCGCGTTCGCGTTGTCGACCGGCGCGGTGCACGGGATGTCCTTCCTGTTCATGGAGAACAGCGAAACGCTGTCGGTTGTCCAGTTGCTCGTGCCGTTCTTCGGCGGTGGCCTGATCCGGCACGCCATGGGCATCCTGGGCTTCGAACTGCTCGTCGTCATCTCGATCACCGCGGGCCTGCGCCACGGCGTCGCCAAGCGGAGCTGGGGCAGAATCCATCAGCTCGGGTACCTCGGCGTCGGCCTGCTCGTGGTGCACGCGTGGCTCGGCGCGGTCGCGAGCGGGCATCTCGCGGTGGTGTGGCTCGGCGGGATCACCTTCCTCGCACCGCCGATCGTGCTCAGCGTCCTGCGGATCGTGCCGCCGGAACTGCTCGTCCGCGTCGGCCTGGTCGGTGGCGGCGACGCCGAACGCGCGGGCGTGGCCGTCCTCGCCGTCCGGATCAGTGTCGACAGCCGGCGCTGCCACCGCTACGGCGTCTGCCAGGCGGAGGCACCCCAGGTGTTCCGCCTCCAGGGCGACGGCCAGCTCGCCTACCTGCGCAAGCCGGGGGCCAAGCAGACCCAGCGCGTGCAGGCCGCCGCGCGGGCGTGCCCGATGCGCGCCATCCACCTGCAGGAGGCGGGACGATGACCGAGCGCATCGTGGTCGCCGGGGCGGGGCTGGCCGGGCTCCGCGCCACCGAACGCCTGCGGGAACTGGGTTTCGACGGCGACATCGTGGTCGTCGGCGCCGAGCAGGGCATGGCCTACCACCGGCCCGCGCTCACCAAGCAGCTGCTGACCGGTGCGATGAGCCGCGCCGACACCCTGCTGGCCGACCCGCTCGACATCGACGCCGACTGGCGCTTCGGCACCCCGGTGGTCCAGGTCGACCCCGCGCGCCGCGTCGTGCACCTGCCCGGCGACGAGGAACTCGGCTACGACGGGCTGATCATCGCCACCGGGCTGGAGCCCCGGCGGCTCGCCGGCGCGCCGCACGCCCACCCGCGGGTCGTCGTCGTGCGGACACTGGCCGACACCCTGGCGCTGCAACGCGCGCTGGCCGCGACGAAGGGACCGATCGCGGTCATCGGCGAGGGGTTCATCGGCTGCGAGGTCGCCGCCAGCCTGCGCGAGCTCGAGCGTGACGTCATCCTCGTCGGCCGCGAACGCGTCCTGCTCGGCAATGTCCTCGGCGCCGAGATCGGCGGCTGGCTCACCGAACTGCACGCCGCTCGTGGTGTCCGCCTCGCGCTGGGTACCACGGTGTGGCGGTGGCGGCAGGACGCCGACGGGCTCGGCATCGAACTCGACGACGGCCGCGCCTTCGACGTCGGCGCCGCCGTCGTCGCGGTCGGCAGTGTGCCCGCGGTGTCCTGGCTGCGCGGTGCCGCGCTGCCGCTGGACGACGGCGTCCTGTGCGGGCCGACCTGTCACGTTCTCGGCTCGGACACCATCGTCGCGGCCGGGGACGTCGCCCGCTGGCCCAACCTCCGGTTCGGGCCGGGACCCCAGCGCGTCGAACACTGGCTCAACGCGGTCGAAATGGGCAGGGCCGCGGCGGAGAACCTGCTCGCCGGACCACGGGACGCGGCGCCGTTCACCCCGGTCCCGCGCTACTGGTCCGAACAGCACGGAGTGCGCATCCAGATCGCCGGGACGCCGATGCGCGGCACCGACACCGTGCTCCTCGAATCGCCCGTCCCCGCCGGACGGCCCGTCACCGGTTTCGTCCGCGGCGGACGGCTTGTCGGCGTCATCGGCCTCGACAGCCCCGCCGCCGTCCAGCACTGGACCGCCGAGGTCGGCGAACAGCATCCCGGCCCGCGCGCCGCCCGAGAGGAGAACATCGATGCGCCGAGCCCGGCCGACCGTCCTCGCCGCCGCGGCGGCGCTCACCGCGAGCGCGGTCATCGGGAGCGCAGCGGTGTGGTGGCCGGGTCCTGACCCGGTGGCGTCCGGTCCCGTCGTCGAAGCGCCGGCCACCGAATCGCTCACCCCGTCCGCGGCTCCCGCTCGGCTGATCGCGGTCGGCAGGCCCTGGGCCGAACGCGTCGTCGACGGCGACGGCAACGTCCTCTATCGCTACAACCGCGACCGCGCCGACCCGCCCACCGCCACCTGCTCCGGCGCCTGCACCGATGGCTGGGCGCCCGTGCTCAGCACCGGCCCGCCCGTCGTCAGCGGTATCGACCCCAGGCGCGTCGGCCTGCTCCGCCGCCCCGACGGCACCGACCAGGTCACCCTCGGCGGCTGGCCGCTCTACCGGCAGCGGGGCCGGACCGCCTGGTTCGCCACCGCGCCCGGCGGAGGGGAGGCCCGAACCGGTACGATCCAACGCCGGACGAGCTGGCAGGGCGGTCGCGAGCCGGGAAACCGGCTCGAGGAAAGTCCGGACTCCGCAGGGCAGGGTGGTTGCTAACGGCAACCCGGGGTGACCCGCGGGACAGTGCCACAGAAAACAGACCGCCCCTGCCCGCACGGGCGGGGGTAAGGGTGAAACGGCGGTGTAAGAGACCACCAGCGTCCCGGGTGACCGGGACGGCTAGGTAAACCCCACCCGGAGCAAGGCCAAGAGGGAGTTCGCTCCTGCGCAGGCGTTCGAGGACGGCCCGTCCGAGCCTGCGGGTAGGCCGCTGGAGCCTGCCGGCAACGGCAGGCCGAGATGGATGACCGCCACCCGCGGCGCCGCAAGGAACCGCGGGGACAGGATCCGGCTTACATGCCAGCTCGTCCCTATTCTTCCCCTCCTTCCCCTCCTTCCCGCCGCGCGGCGATAGCAAAGGTCCCTTGCTCCCGTTGCCCAGGCCGGGACGGTCCGCTGGAGGTCGCTGAAGGCGTGCGAGCCCCGGTGCCGGAAGCGTTAGCAAAGGTCCCTTGCTCCTCTTTCCTGGCGCTGGAGGCTGTCGTGAGGATCCCGGCAGCGGCGGGGTGCCTGTCGGGGGGCGCGCCCGGGGGGCCCGGTAGTGGGCCCCCCCCGCCCGGGCCACGCGGGGGGCCCCCCCCCCCCCCCGGCCCCGGGCCCGCCCCCA
>NZ_JBHYIK010000130.1:0-4944 GCF_042739735.1 Amycolatopsis sp. NPDC059027
TTCAACTCCCGCGGAAACCTGCTGCTCGCCACGCCGCTCATCCTTCCCAGAACGATCGACCTCCAACAAACCCGGGGCGGTCCACCACATTGGGGCGCATGACCCCCGAGAACCCCAGGCCTCTGAGTGTCCACAATGGTCAGATACTGTGGACACTCGCGGGCAGAGCGCGGTCAGGCAGCTGGGCGAGTTCCTGGCGCGGGAACGGCTTCCGGAGCGGAGTTCGCCTTTCTGGAGTGCACTGCGACGACGCCGAGCGCACCCAGCGCACCCACCCCCGCGAAGGCGTAGAAACCCCACGGATAGGCGATTCCCGCGCCGAGCAGAGCCCCGCCGAGGATCGGGCCGCAGATCGCGCCGGTGCGGCCGACACCGGCTGCCCAGCCGAGCGCCGTCGCGCGGATCGCGTCCGGGTAGCGCTTGCCGATGTAGGCGTACACCAGCACCTGGGCGCTGAACACGAACGCGCCGGTCAGGAACACCGCCGCGTACAGCGCGACCGACGGCAGCCGCACGCTCAGCACCGCCAGGAACACCGCGGCGAGGACGAACCAGCCGATGGTCGCGGGCCGGACACCGACGCGGTCGGCGACACGACCGGCCACGATCAGCCCGGCGACACCGCCGAGGTTCAGCGTCAGCAACAGACCGAGCGACGCGCCGAGCGGATATCCGGCCTGCCGCATGATCTCCGGCAGCCAGGTGTTGAGCCCGTACACCAGCAGCAGTCCCATGAATGAGGTCACCCAGAACGCGATTGTCGCCCGTAGCAGGCCACCGCGGAACAGCCCGGCCACGACGTTCCCGGCAGGCGCGTCAGCGGCCTGGCGGGCCTGCCGCACCCGTTCGAACTGCTCGGACTCGGGCAGGTAGCGCAGCATGAGCGGCACCAGCACGAGTGCGGGCAGCGCACCTGCGACGAACATCGCGCGCCAGCCGAACGGCGAGATGAGCACGATGCCGAGCAACGCCGTGAGCACCGCGCCGACGTGGTAGCCGGTCATCACCGTGGTGGTCGCGCTGCCGCCACGGCCCTTCCTGGCGAACTCCGACACGAGCGCGATCGCCGTCGGCAGGCAGCCGCCGAGGCCAAGCCCGGCAAGGAACCGGAGCAGCCCGAACACGAACGCGGACGGCGCCAGCGCACACAGCGCGGTGCACACCGAGAACCACACGACCGCCGTGATCAACGCCTTCCGCCTGCCGATGACGTCGGTGACCGTGCCGATCGCGAGCGCGCCCAAGGTCATCCCGACCAGGCCGGCGGTCGAGATCACCGAGGCCGTGCCGGGGCCGAGGCCCCAGACGTGGCCGCGTAGCAGCACCGGCAGGACGGTGCCCAGCACGACGAGATCGAACCCGTCGAGCAGGACAGCCGCCCAGGCCAGTGGGACGACCCAGTGCCGGGCCGCGGTGGTCGGGGCGCCAGGGGACATGGGGACCTCCGGGGTGCGTCAGTGCACGTTCTCCGCACAATCGTACGGATGGCGCACAGTATGCCCGTGAGGTACGACACAAACCAGCGTGCTTCCACTCGGCGGAAACACGGCCCCGATTCCCTTGACCATCCCCGAGCCGGTCAAAGAATCACAAGCGGCTCTTCAGCTCGCCGAGGAACTTCCAGGTACGCAGCCGGTCCTCGGCCGAACCCAGCCCGGTCTGGGACGCGACGATCTCGGTGGCACCGGCCTCGAAGTACCGGCGGATCCCGGCCTCGACCGTCGCCTCGTCGCCGATCAGCGTGAGATCGGCGCCGTGCGAAACGCCTTCGGCGTCGAGAAGCCGCCGATACGACGGGAGATCACCGTAGAAGGCGAGCTTCTCGAGGGCGTTCGCGCGCACGGCGTCGACGTCGTCGGTCACCACCGCGGACACGGCCGCGATGACGCGCGGAGCGGGTCGTCCCGCCTTCGACGCGGCCTCGGTCAGCACCGGCGCGATCAGCGTGGAAAGCGCTTTCGGACCGGCCAGGAACGTCAGCGTGCCGTCGGCGAGTTCCCCGGTCACCCGCAGCGCCTGCGGCCCGAGCGCGGCGACGATGACCGAGGTCTCGGTGGCGCCAGGAAGCACGGCGGGGAACGGCGGCCGCGCGGCGAACGTCTCGCCGTCGAACCGCGGCTCTTCCCCGGCGAAAACGGTGCGCAGCACGGTCAGGTATTCGCGCAGATGCCGGATCGGCGGCGCGTACGGGAGGCCGTAGACGGGTTCGAGGAATTCCTTGGCGCCGAGCCCGATGCCGAGGGTGAACCGGCCGCCGACCGCGGCCTGCGCGGTCTGCGCGAGTGCCGCGACGAGCAGCGGATGGCGTGGGTAGATCGGCACCACCGAGGTCCCGATTTCGATGTCCGGCACCTCGCGACCGGCGAGTCCGGCGAGGGAAATGGCGTCGTAGCCGAAGAGCTGGGAGAACCAGACCGAGCCGAGCCCGGCGTCGGCGGCTTGATGGGCCTGGGTGATGAGTTCGTCGACGGTGTTGTGCGGGGACGGGTTTTCCCCGGCGGGCAGCGTCACTCCGATGGTCATGATCGGGACTACGGCTCGCGGCGGGACGGTATTCCGCTCCCAGGACTTGGGAAGCCGCGCGCGAAGAGCGGGAAATCCGGACGCTGTGACCTACGCCCCTATCCCTACGAGGAGTAGTCATGTCGCTCATCGACGTTATCGAAGGCACGCGCGACGCCATCGACAACGACCTGCACAACGCCGCGGTGTCCTTCCGCGTCGCGAACACGCTCGCTCCCGGCACCGCGACCGTCGTCGAGGTCAAGGTGCGCGACAAGACCTTCACGGTCGACGAACCCGGCGCGCTCGGCGGCACCGACACCGCCGCCAACCCGGTCGAATACGCGCTCGCCGCGCTCGGCTCGTGTCAGGTGATCACGTACCAGTTCTGGGCGGCGAAGCTCGGCATCCCGCTCGGCTCGGTCCGGGTCACTGTGGACGGCGACCTCGATCTGCACGGCTTCTTCGGCTTCTCGCTCAACACCCGGCCGGGCTTCGGCGACGTCCGCGTGTCGGTCGACCTCGACGGCCCCGCGACCCGCGACCAGTACGAGCAGCTGCGCCGCGAGGTCGACGAGCACTGCCCGGTGCTCGACCTGTTCCGCCACGAGACCCCGGTGAGTACCCGCCTCGCCTGAAACTTGCGGGACACCCGCACCCCGATCGGCATCTCCTGCCCGCGCGGCGCCGATGGGCGAAGATCGCCTTCGGAGGTCGTCGATGGATGTTCTGACCCTGATGGGGCTGCTCGCCGGGTCGCTCGGGCTGACCGCGCTCTGCCGCCGGTACAACCTGTCCGCGCCGCTGGTGATCGTCGTGGTCGCGCTCGCCGTGGCGCTGATTCCCGGTGTGCCGAGGATCGAGCTGGCACCCGAACTGATCCTCACCGTGGTGCTGCCGCCACTGCTGTACTCGACGTCGCTGGACAGCTCGATCACGCAGTTCCGCGACAACCTGCGCCCGATCATCGCGCTCGGCGTGCTGCTGGTGGGCCTCACCGCGGTCGTCGTCGCGGTGGTGGTGCACCTGCTGCTGCCCGATCTGCCGTTCGCCACCTGCCTCGTGCTCGGCGCCGTCGTCGCCCCGCCGGACGCGGTGAGCGCGGTCGCGGTCGGCAGCAAGCTCGGGCTGCCCCGCCGGATCATGGCCGTGCTGACCGGGGAAAGCCTCGTCAACGACGCGGCCGCCCTGACGCTGTACAAGGTCGCGCTGGCCGCGGTCGCCGGGACGGCGGGCTCGATCGGGCACGGGTTCGCGGTGTTCGTCGTCGCCACCGTGCTCGGGATCGCGGTCGGCCTGGTGATCGGCATGATCGTCGGCCTCATCCGGCGCAGGCTCACCGATCCGCTGCTGGAGTCGGCGTTCGGGATCATCGTGCCCTTCGCCGCGTACGTGCTCGCCGAGCATCTGCACCCGTTCGGCACCGGGTTCAGCGGTTCCGGTGTGCTCGCCGTCGTCACGGCCGGGCTGTACCTCGGGCGCGGATCGCTCAACGCCTCACCCGCGACCCGTGCGCAGGACGCTTCGGTGTGGGCCTCGATCGACGTCCTGCTGGAGGCGCTGGTGTTCGCGCTGATGGGCCTCCAGCTGCCGTTCGTGCTCGACACCGCGGACCACGCCGCCCGCGGCAACGGGCAGCTCGCGCTCGTCGCCGTCATCGTGCTGGCGGTGACGATGTTCGTCCGGATACCCGCGGTGCTCGGGATGAGCTATCTGCCACGGGGATTGCGCCTGTTCCGCCGCGAAGGGCCGTCGCAGTCCTGGCGGTCAAATCTGGTGATCGCCTGGGCGGGCATGCGCGGGGTCGTCACGCTCGCCGCCGCGTCCGGTGTTCCGGTGGCCACCCCCGGCCGCGCCGAGATCCAGCTGTTCGCCTTCTCCGTCGCGATCGGGACCGTGCTGATCCAGGGCCTCACCCTGCCGCCGCTGATCCGCGCGTTGAAGGTGCAGGATCCGGACGAGGCCGCACGCGACCAGGCGGAGGAAATCGCCGCGCGTACCGCGGCCAAGGACGCGGCGCTGGCGAAACTCGACGAGCTGATCGCGACCCAGCTGTCCACTATGGACGTTCCACCCGAGCGGGCGGAACGCTTTCGCGAGCGGCTGCGGAACATCGTCGACACGCGATACCGGGCCGCGATCGAGGCGATCTCGCTGTCCGCCGAAGAACGCGCGAGCAGCCGGACCGCGGCGTTCCACCGGGCGCGTGGCGAAATGCTCGTCGCGCAACGGCAGGCGCTGCTGGCCGAACGGGAGGCCCACCGCCTCGACGACGACATCCTGCGGAAGGTGCTGCGGGAACTCGACCTCGAAGAGCTGAGCCTCTCGGCCTCCCCGCTCAGCACCCGGCTGAGCTGAAGGGGACGTTCGTCTCGTTAGACGCGCTGAAGGGGGGGTTTCTAGCCAGGCAAGGGGGGGGAATGACCCAGAGCAGACGGGAAG
>NZ_JBHYIK010000130.1:4954-15065 GCF_042739735.1 Amycolatopsis sp. NPDC059027
CGCCCCCCCGCTCCCCCCGGCCGTGGGGGTGGGTCGGGCATTGTTGCTCGGTGGGGGGTGTGGTTGGTCGTTTCGGCTCAGGGTGTGCACCACCCCCCCCCTTCAGCTCACGTCAGGCGAACTCGTGCCGAACGATGGTCTGCTCACGGCCAGGGCCGACGCCGATCGCCGAGACCCGCGCGCCGGACAGCTCCTCGATCCGCTCGACGTACGCGCGCGCGTTCGCGGGCAGCTCCTCGAACGTCCGGCAGCCCGAGATGTCCTCGAACCAGCCCGGCAGCTCTTCGTAGATCGGGATCGCGTGGTGCACGTCGGTCTGCGTCATCGGCATATCCTGCGTGCGGAAGCCGTCGACCTCGTAGCCGACGCACACCGGGACCTTCTCCAGCCCGGACAGCACGTCGAGCTTGGTGAGGAAGTAGTCGGTGATGCCGTTGACGCGCACCGCGTACCGCGCGATGACCGCGTCGAACCAGCCGGTGCGCCGCGAACGTCCCGTGGTGACACCGAATTCGCCGCCCTGCTTGCGCAGGAACTCGCCGGACTCGTCGTTCAGCTCGGTCGGGAACGGCCCAGAGCCCACACGAGTGGTGTACGCCTTGAGGATGCCGAGCACCGTGGTGATCCGGCCCGGCCCGATGCCCGACCCGGCGCTGGCGCCGCCCGAGGTCGGGTTCGACGACGTCACGAACGGGTAAGTGCCGTGGTCGACGTCGAGCAGCGTGCCCTGCGAACCCTCCAGCAGCACGGTTTCGCCGCGTTCGAGGGCCTGGTTGAGCTGCAGGCGCGTGTCCGCGATGCGGTGCGCGAACCGCTCGCCCGCGGACAGCACCTCGTCGGCGACCTGGTTCGCGTCGAGCGCTTTCCGGTTGTAGACCTTGACCAGCACCTGGTTCTTGAACTCCAGTGCGGCCTCGACCTTCTGCCGGAAGATCTTCTCGTCCAGCAGGTCCTGCGCGCGGACGCCGACGCGGGCGATCTTGTCCTGGTAGCACGGCCCGATCCCACGGCCGGTGGTGCCGATCTTGCGGCTACCCAGGTAACGCTCGGTGACCTTATCGATCGCCACGTGGTACGGCATGATCAAATGCGCGTCGGCGGAGATCAGCAGCCTGCTGGTGTCGACGTCGCGGGCCTCGAGGCCGGCGAGTTCGTCCAGCAGCACGCCGGGGTCGACGACGACACCGTTGCCGATGACGTTGGTGACGCCGGGCGTGAGGATGCCGGACGGGATGAGGTGCAGGGCGAAGTTCTCGCCGTTCGGCAGGACGACGGTGTGGCCGGCGTTGTTCCCGCCCTGATAGCGGACGACCCACTGAACGCGGTCGCCGAGCAGGTCGGTGGCCTTGCCCTTGCCTTCATCTCCCCATTGGGCACCGATGAGCACGATGGCCGGCATGTGACACTCCAGGTGTTCGACGACAAAGCTGAAAAAGGGCGCTGGTGAATGCCGGTGCATGAGCGTAACGGAGGACCTGCGGGTGCGCGGAATCGTGGTGGCCTGTGGCGAGGACTCGCCCGGTTTCGAGGACATCGACGACGTCACGTCGATCCGCGTGCCCAGCCGTCCCGGCAAGGCGGAAATCGACCCCTTGCTGGGCGAACACGATCATCTCGTGGTCTCGGGGACGGACGCCGACCTCGCCGCGGTGGTGCTGCGGCTGTTGCGAAAGGAACAGCTCGCGGGCGTGTCGGTCGGTTTCGTGCCCGCCTCGCCGGATTCCGCCGTCGCCTCCCTGTGGGGCCTGCCCGCGCAACCGGTACGGGCGCTCGCGCTGGCGTTGCGCGGCGAGGTCGACCCGGTTCCGCTGATCCGTGACGACGCCGGCGGCGTGCTTGTCGGCCGGGGCGTGCTCGGGATGGTGCGCGGGGTGGCCTACTGCGACGAGCAGGTCGCGCTGCGCGGGGCGGCGCGCTCGGTTGTCGTCGAACCGGACGCCGAAGGCCCCGGCCTGCGGGTCCGGGTCACCAAGGGCACGTTCTTCAAGCGCCCGACGACGTTGTACTCGCGGGCGTTCCAGATCGGCTGCATCCCGACGCGGCCGACATCCGACGGCGTCGCGTACCCGCGCGCCATGAACCGGTGGACCTGGTACCGGCACACCCAGGATCTGCGCCTGGTGCGCGGCACGATCTGAAAATCACCCCGGCTCGTTTGTAGCTCAAGCGTGCTATTTTATGTAGCATGAATGTGCTATAAACGACTTCAACGCAGGGGGATTCATGACCGACGCACTGATTTTCGCCGCGATCCTGCTGGTCGTGGTGTTCTCGACCCAGATCGGCCGCCGCAGGCACACCGTGTTCCTCGCGGTGGCGCCCTTCATCTCCTCAGCGGTGATCGGCGTGCTGGCACTGGGCACTGGGCAGCACCACTACGAACCCGCGGACGCTGCCTTCGCCGCGATCGGAGTCCTACTGGGCTTGCTCGTCGGGCTCGCCTTGAACGGGACCATGGTCGTCTGGCGCGATCCGGACAGTGCCAAGCTCTACACCCGCGCGGGCCTCGCCTACCTGGCGATCTGGCTCGTCGTACTGGTCGGCCGGATCGTGTTCATCTACGCACTGGAGAACTCGCCGTCGTTCGCCGCGCAGTTCGGCCGTCTGCTGGTTTCGACACACACGAGCCCGGACGGCGTCGCGGCGTTCTTCCTGCTCATGGCGTTGGCCATGGTCATTTCCCGCGAGGTCGGCGTACTGCTGCGCAGCCGTCGACTGGAGCGCGTCGCCGCGTAGTGGTTTCACAACCAGCCGACAACATGTCACCCGATGGTGTTGCGTACGCCACTTTCGTGAGTCAAAGTTACCAGGTTGCCGCACCCGACACTGAGGGGGAAAAGTGCCAACCGCGCGTACTCTTCGTCGATCTCTGACCGTCCTGGCCACCGCCGCGGTCCTCACCGGGACACTCACCAGCGTCGCCGACGCGACCCCGCCCGGGATTCCGTCCGGCGCGACCGCGAAGTCCGAGCTGGCGACGCTGAAGGTGGCGCCCGACGGGTCCATGACCGGCTACAGCCGGGACAAGTTCCCGCACTGGATCGACCAGGGCAACAACTGCAACACGCGCGAGGTCGTGCTCAAGCGGGACGGCACGAACGTCAAGACCGGCAGCGACTGCTACCCGACGTCGGGCAGCTGGGCCTCGCCGTACGACGGCAAGACCTGGACCAGTCCGTCCAATGTGGACATCGATCACGTGGTACCGCTCGCCAACGCGTGGCGCACCGGAGCTGCCACGTGGACGACGGCGCAGCGGCAGGCGTACGCGAACGACCTGACCGACCCGCAGCTGATCGCCGTCACCGACTACGTCAACCAGGAAAAGGGCGACAAGTCGCCGGACGCCTGGAAGCCGCCGCTCACCGGATACTGGTGCACCTACGCGAGCATGTGGGTCGCGGTGAAGTACAAGTTCAAGCTCACCGTGAACTCGGCCGAGAAGTCCGCCCTCACCGACATGCTCAACCGCTGCTGACCCGAGGTGGCCCGAGCACCCCAATGTGGCGTTCGGTGCGTTGGACGCAGCGGACGCCACATTGGGGCGCATTCACGGATCGTCAAGCGGGGCAGGGGAAGTTTTCAGGGAGTGGGACCCGGGTTCGGAAAGTGGGACGGGCTCGAGCGCGTGATTAGCGTGAAACGGGTCGGCGCAAGCGAAAGCGCCCCGTTCCCCGCTGGAGCCGCCCGGTGTTTGGATCACCCCTGTCCCGCGGGCGCGTCGTCACCGCCGCGCTCGCCCTGCCCCTGCTGCTGACCCCGGTGGCCGCCTGCTCGGCCGCGGGCGGTGATCCCGCCGCCGACGCGGGCCCGCCCCGCCCCGGCGGCACGCTGCGGCTGGGCATTTCGTCCAATCCCGACTGCATCGATCCCCAGCAGTTCGGGACGAACGCCGCGCTCAACGTCGGTCGTCAGCTCGTCGACTCGCTCACCGATCAGGATCCGAAAACCGGTGAGATCAAGCCGTGGCTGGCGCAGAAGTGGGAGGTCAGCGCCGATTCGACGGCGTTCACCTTCCACCTGCGCGACGGCGCGACGTTCGCCGACGGCACCCCGGTCGACGCGGCCGCGGTGAAGGCGAACTTCGACGGGATCAAGGCGCTCGGCGCGAAGGCCCAGCTGGCCTCCGGATATTTGGCCGCCTACAAGGCAAGTACGGTGGTCGACCCGCATACCGTGCGCGTCGAGTTCAGCGCGCCGAGCGCGCAGTTCCTCCAGGCCAGCTCGACGATGTCACTCGGTCTTCTCGCCCCTGCCGCTTACAAGAGGACCCCGGACCAGCGCTGCCAGGGCGACGGACTCATCGGCTCGGGGCCGTTCGTGTTCCAGAGTTTCCGGCAGAACCAGGAAATCGTGCTCACGAAGCGCAAGGGCTACGCGTGGGGTTCCTCGCTGTTCCGCCATCAGGGCGAGGCGTACCTCGACAAGGTGAGCTACAAGATCGTGCCCGAGCCGGGCGTCCGCACCGGCAGTCTCGCTTCGGGACAGCTCGACGCGATCACCGACGTCCAGCCGGTCGACGAACCACAGTTCGCGGGCAACGGCTTCACCGAACCGGTCCGGCCGAATCCGGGCGTCGTGTTCAACCTGCATGCGAACACCACACGCGGGGTTCTCACCGACGAGAAGGTGCGCCAGGCCGTCGTCAAGGGAATCAACCGGCAGGAGGTCACCAACACCGTCCTGACCGGGAACTACAAGCCTGCCACGAGCATTCTCGGCTCGGCGACGCCGCTGCACGCCGACCTCTCCGCGCAACTCGCCTACGATCCGAACGGCGCGTCCGCGCTGCTCGACGGCCACGGCTGGCAGCCGGGCCCGGACGGAATCCGCACGAAGAACGGGCAGCGTCTCACCGCGACCGTGCAGTTTTCCCCGGTGTTCAACCAGAACCGCAGCGTACTCGAACTCGTCCAGCAGCAGCTGCGCAAGATCGGCTTCGATCTGCGGATCGAGCAGCGCACCACCGCGGAGTCCGTGCAGGCGCAGCAAAGCGGGGACTACGAATACCTCTGGTACAACGTGACAAGGGCGGATCCGGATATCCTGCGCGGTATCTTCTCCACCAAGGCGAGCAACCGCAGCAAGCTCCCCGCCGGCAGTCCGCTCGACGTCGCCCTCGACGATCAAGCATCCACAGTAGACACTGCGAAACGCAAGCCCGCGGCGGAGCTGACCCAGAAACTCATCGTGGAGCACGGGTACGCTGCCCCGGTGTTCGAGCTGACCCAGGTGCTCGCCATCGGCGCCAACGCGCACTCGGTCGACTTCGAGGCGTCCTCCCGGCTCCAGCTGTTCGACACCTGGGTTTCCGGCTCATGAGAGCCTATCTGCTGCGCCGCGTCGGGCAGGCGGTCTTCGTGCTGTGGGCGGCGTTCACGCTGTCGTTCGTGATCCTCTATCTGCTGCCCGGCGACGCCGTCTCGGCGAAGCTCGGGGGTGGTGATGGCGGAATCACCGTGACCCCCGAACAGCTCGCGCAGGCCCGTGCGGAGTACGGGCTGGACGACCCGCTTCCCGTCCAGTACGGAAAGCGCTTGCTGTCCGCGCTGCACGGGGATTTCGGGCGCAGCATAACCACCGGTGACGACGCGGCGCACACGGTCGTCTCGGCATTGCCACCGACGCTCGCGGTGACCGGGATCGCCGTGCTGCTGGCGGTGCTCGGCGGTGGCGGGATCGCGATCGCCGGGACGTACACCCGGCTGCCGTGGCTGCGTCAGCTGCTACTTTCCCTGCCACCGTGGGGGATTTCCCTGCCGACGTTCTGGGTCGGTCTGCTGCTCATCCAGTTCTTCTCGTTCCGCCTGCGGCTGTTTCCCGCCCTGGGCACCCAGGGCGTCGCCTCACTGATCCTGCCCGCGATAACGCTCGCGCTGCCGACGGGAGCGATCATCGGCCAGGTGCTCGCCAGGAGCCTGAACGCCCAATTGGCCGAGCCGTACGTGGAAACCGCGGCCGCTAAAGGCGCGAGCCGCCTGAGAGTCCACTTCGGACATATCCTGCGCAATGCCGCTGTCCCCGCGCTCACCGTGGCCGGGGTGGTGGCGGGCAACCTGCTCGCCGGGTCCGTGATCACCGAGACGGTGTTCTCGCGTGACGGCGTCGGCCGGGTCACCGCGGACGCGGTGACGAACCAGGACATCCCGGTGGTGCAGGCCGTGATCGTGCTGGCGGCGCTGGTGTTCGTGGTGTTGAACCTCGTCGTCGACCTGCTTTACCCGCTTCTCGACCCGCGGATCGCGGCGGCGAAGGCACCGGAGGTGGCCCGTGGTTGACCTGGCGCAACGAACCGGCGTCGTGGTTCGCAGGCCGGGGCTCGTACTGGCCGTCGTGATCCTCGTGCTCGCGCTGCTCGCCGCGGTCGCGCCGTCGTTGTTCACCGGCTACGACCCGATCACCGGCATCCCGGCCGAGAAACTGCGCGGGCCGTCCCTGGCACACCTGTTCGGCACCGACGAGACCGGACGCGACATCTTCGCCCGCGTCGTGCACGGCGCGTCGCTGTCCTTACGCGCCACCGTCATCGCCGTGCTCGTAGCGCTCGTCGCCGGGTCCGCGCTCGGCCTGGTCGCCGGGTTCCGCGGCGGCGTGCTGGACACGGTGGTGATGCGAGTGGTGGACGTGCTGCTGGCGATCCCGCCGATTCTGCTCTCGCTCGCGCTGGTCACCGCGCTCGGCTTCGGCACGACGAACGTCGCGATCGCGGTCGGTATCGCCAACCTCGCCGCGTTCGCCCGGCTGATGCGCGCGGAGGTGCTCCGCGTGCGCAGCACCGTGTACGTCGAGGCCGCGCGGGCGAGCGGGGTTCGCTGGTCCGGCGTCCTCGGCAGGCATGTGCTGCCGAACGCGCTCGGCCCGGTGCTCGCGCTGGCGACGCTCACCCTGGGCACGGCGGTGCTGGAGGTGTCGGCGCTGAGCTTCCTCGGTTTCGGCGCGACGCCGCCGACGCCGGAATGGGGCGCGCTCGTCGCGGGCGGCCGCAACTTCCTGGCCACCGCTTGGTGGATGACGACGTTCCCGGGCCTGACGGTCGCCGCGGTGGTCCTTTCCGCGAACCGGCTTTCCCGTGCGCTGGACGGAGGCGACGGACGATGACCGAAGAACTGCTGCG
The DNA here is from genome assembly GCF_042739735.1 of Amycolatopsis sp. NPDC059027. Classification (NCBI taxonomy): domain Bacteria; kingdom Bacillati; phylum Actinomycetota; class Actinomycetes; order Pseudonocardiales; family Pseudonocardiaceae; genus Amycolatopsis; species Amycolatopsis sp. NPDC059027. The sequence continues at coordinate 12,069 of NZ_JBHYIK010000130.1, forward strand.
CATCCGCGATCTCGCGGTGTCCTACCGGACGAGGTCCGGCGTGGTCCCGGCGGTGCGGGGCGTGGACCTGACCGTCCACACCGGACAGATCGTCGCGGTGGTCGGCGAGTCCGGCTCCGGCAAGAGCACCACGGCGCACGCCGCGATCGGGCTGCTTCCCCGTGGCGGGCGGATCGAGGGCGGCGAGATCACCTTCGCCGGGCGTGATCTCACGCGGCTGCCGGATCGGCAGTGGCGTGGGATACGGGGCAGGGAAATCGCTCTGGTGCCACAAGATCCCGCCGTGTCGCTCAATCCCGTGCACCGGATCGGCGATCAGGTTGCCGAAGTACTGCGGATCCACGGTTTCGCCGATCGGCGGACCGCGGGGATCGAAGCGGTGGAACTGTTGCGTAAGGCCGGAATTCCCGAACCCGAGGCCCGTGCGCGGCAGTATCCGCACGAGCTTTCCGGCGGGATGCGGCAACGGGCGCTGATCGCCGCCGCGCTGGCGGGACGTCCGAAGCTGATCATCGCGGACGAGCCGACCAGCGCACTCGACGTCACGGTGCAGAAGCGGATTCTCGATCACCTCGCGGAGCTTGCCGGCGAGTCGGGGACAGCCATCCTGCTGATCACCCACGACCTCGGTGTCGCCGCGGATCGCGCGTCCCGGATCGTGGTGCTCTCCGGCGGTGAGGTCGTCGAGGAAGGCACCGCGGGTGAGGTCATCGGCGCGCCTTCGCAGGCATACACGCGGCAGCTGCTCGACGCGGCACCGAGCATGTCCGGCGAACCGCTGCGGCCGCCTCGCCCGCCAAGCGAACCGATCGTGTCGGTGCGAGGACTGTCGAAGTCGTTCGCTCTTCCCGGCGGCCGGGTGTTGCGCGCCGTCGACGACGTGTCGTTCGACATTCCGCGTAGTCAGACGCTCGCGCTGGTCGGCGAGTCGGGCTCGGGAAAGACGACGACCGCGCGGATGGTGCTGCGGCTGGAAACGCCGTCGGCCGGTTCGATCACCTTCGACGGCCAGGACGTCACCGAGTTGCGAGGCGAAGACCTGCGACAACTGCGGCGCAGGGCCCAGCTCGTGTACCAAAACCCTTACGCTTCACTGAATCCGAAGTTCACCATCGAGGAGATCGTCGGGGAACCGTTGCGTGCGTTCGGTGTCGGCACCAGGGCCGAACGGCGCGCGCGGGCAGCCGAGCTGCTGGACCAGGTGGCGTTGCCGTCGACGGCGCTGCGCCGCAAACCCGCCGAGCTTTCCGGCGGGCAGCGACAGCGGGTCGCGATCGCCCGTGCGCTGGCCCTGCGCCCGGAACTGCTCGTGTGCGACGAGCCAGTGTCCGCTTTGGACGTTTCGGTGCAGGCGCAGATTCTGCGATTGCTGTCCGATCTTCAAGGAGAACTCGGCTTGAGTTACCTGTTCATCTCGCACGATCTCGCCGTCGTACGGCAACTCGCGGACCGGGTCGGCGTGCTGCGTTCGGGTGAACTCGTGGAAATGGGACCGGCCGCCGAAGTGTTGCATCAGCCGAAGGCCGAATACACCCGCGAACTCCTCGCGGCGATTCCCGGCCGATCTGTGCAGGAGGTCCGATGAAGTTCGGTTTGTTCTCCCTCGTGGCCAACCACCCCGACCCGGCGACCGGGAAGACGCCGAGCCAGCACGAACGGCTGCGGCAGATCGTCGACTACGCGACGTTCGCCGAAGAACTCGGTTTCGCCGCCTACGGCGTCGGCGAACGGCACGGCGAGCCCTTTCTTTCCTCGGCACCGCCGGTGATTCTCGCCGCGATCGCCGAACGCACGTCGCGCGTCCGGCTGCTGACGACGTTGACCGTGATCAGCGTGCTCGACCCGGTCCGCGTCGCCGAGGACTACGCGACGCTCGACCAGCTCTCCGGTGGACGGCTGGAACTGATGATCGGCAAGGGCAACGATCCGCGGCACTTCCCGCTGTTCGGGCTTTCCGAGGAACGGCAATGGGAGTACCAGGCCGAAAAGTTCGAACTGTTGCGCCGGCTGTTCTACGAGGAGAACGTGACCTGGTCCGGCGAGTTCCGGACGCCGTTGGAAGACGTCACCACACAACCACGGCCGTTCCGCGAGCGGCCGCGGATCTGGCACGGCAGTGCCTCCAGCACGGAGTCGACCGAACTGGCCGCACGGTTCGGCGACCCGCTGTTCAGCGCGAACGGCTTCCACCCGAAGAAGAAGTACGCCGACCTGATCGATCACTACCGGCAGCGCTGGGCGGACTACGGTCACGATCCGGCGGATGCGCTGGTCGGTTCCGGCGCGGGCGGCCTGTACGTGGCGCGGACGTCCCAGGAGGCACTGGACGGCTACCGGCCGTACTTCGAGGCGTTGATGAAGACCCCGGCCTACCAACACAACAAGTCGGAGTTCACCACACTGGAGGACAAGATCGCGAACGGATCGGCGCTGGTCGGCAGCCCGCAGCAGGTGATCGACAAGATCGGCGACTACCACGCTTCGTTCGGGCACGAGGTGCAGGCGGTCTCGGTGGACGGCCTCACCGACGGTGAAGCGCGTGACGTGCTGGAACTGTTCGCGGCGGAGGTGATGCCGGTGGTGGCGAAGGAACTCCCGTCCCGCGACTGGTGAGCTGAACCGGACTCCGCACTCCCCGCCCGCGTACCCATCCCCTAGGCACCCCCCACCCGCCCTTGGGGGGCGTCCCTGCAACAGTCTATCGCCGGGGTACGACAAAACCGGTGCACAGCGGGGAATGGCGCCGAGTTGTCCACATCCGGGGGTGCCTGTGGACAAGCCTGTTCACAACTCGGCGGCCAAGGCGTTCACCAGCAACGATCCGCGGTGAGGCTTCTCAGTATGGGCGAAATGTCTCGCTGAGACGTGCTTGGCGCTGGGCGCCTCCATGTCCGGAAAGCTCGGCGGATTCATGCGATCGTCGCAACATGCTCTACTTAGGACAGTATCATGTTGAGTTTTTCTTTGGGGCTGAGCCAGTTCAGGGTTTTGCGGGGA
>NZ_JBHYIK010000131.1:0-13600 GCF_042739735.1 Amycolatopsis sp. NPDC059027
CTCTCACACGATCATGGGACCTAGACACTCACATGATCAACAAGAGCCGTGCCCGCCCTGCAACCAACCCCAAAAGACTTTGCCGGAACCCTGCCCAGGGTGGGAGGGGGCCTGCACGCACTGGGGTGAGTCGCGGCAGGGGCGCTGAACTGGGGTTTTGGGAAGCCACCAATCGGGGGAGTGAAACTGTCGGTGGTTCGAACTAGTGTTCGTATCGGCAGCGCAAGCCGAACACCAGTTCGAGGGGAAGTCATGACCATCGCACCGATCCGCCCCGGCAGCGGGGCACCACCGGTCCAGACCCTGCCGCCCGGCCACTGGCACGGCCGCATCTGGGTGTCGGACACACCGCTGACGCGGCCGGAGCGGTATCTCGGCTGCGTCGCCGAGTTCGAGCGGTCGGGGTTGTGGCCGGTGCTGATCCCGCACGATCAGCGGTTCGCCGCCAACGGCGAGGACTGGATCGACGATCGCGGCAGGCTCGCGCCCGCGGAGCACCGCGTCGCCTCGGCGGATCCGGAGGCGGTGCTGGCCCGCTGGTGGGACGGGTCCTGCTGCGACGGCGCCTGCCTGCGCCCGTTCGGCACCCGCTTCCCCGGTCTGGCTAGGCGAACGGCGCGCAAGTCCGATCCGCTGGCCGAGGCGGGCAACACCGGATCGGTGCTCGCCGCGCGCGGGCAACACCGGCTCGGCCTGGTCCAGGCCGAGCGGCCCGCCGACATCCCGGCGCTGCTCGGCTGGACCGGGATGATCAAGTCGACCGATCAGGTCGCCGAACTGTCCGCGGTGCTGCGCAGCTGGGAAGAGCGATTCGGCGCGACGCTGATCGTCCTCGGCTTCGACTCGCTGGAGCTGTCGGTCGCGGCACCACCTCGCACGCAGGCGCGAGCGCTCACCGTCGCCGCCGAGCACCGCGCGTTCAGCCTGCCCACGTTCACCGGCCAGCCGGGCACTCTCCGCGAGTACGCGGCAAGCCTGGTCCGCGCGCGACACTGGAGGTTCTCCTGGGCTTGACCACCCGTTCCACCCGCGTGTCCGTGACTCCGGGACTGACGTCAGGACGTGTGTCCGGTTTTCCGGTACACCCGTCCTTGATCCACTCACGCCGGACACCCCACCACGCCTTCCAGCGCAAATCCGGCGTCTGGACGGCCCGCCGCAGATGCCATTACCCGCACCTGCGCGCCCGGCGCCGCGGGTGAGCGCCCCGAGGCTGCGCATCCCAAACAGCATCCCAAGAACCCGACCGGAGACAGGAGCAGAACGATGATCGGCACCGCACCCCGAACGGTCCAGACCAGCACCTCGGACTCACCCGATCGATGGGATGTCCATGCCTCGCCGTGATCAACTTCGCCCGTGCCCACCGTCGAAAGGCCGAAGCTGACGTTCGACAGTCAGCGGACAGTGAGCGGCTTCGTGTTGAGTAAGGACGCGGGGGCGGGTGGCCTGCGTGTTGTGACTGGGGGTCGACACGCGGGTCGCCCGCGGCAGGCTCCCCCGCCCGGTCAGGCTCCACCCGATCAGACTGCGCCCAATCAGACTGCGCCCCGGTCAGGCAGTCGCACCGACGAGCGCCGCGAGCTTGGCGCGCACGTCGTCGGCGTCCGGATGGCCGAGTTCGGTGAGCAACCGGACCGAACGCAGCCAGCAGTCCCTGGCCTCCGCTCTCGCCCCGTGCCGCAGGTGGTGGGAGCCGAGCTGGGCCAGTACGTCCGCCGCCTCGTACTGCTCGCCCATCGTGAAGAACATGTCGACGGCCCGCCGCATGCACGCGATGCCCTCGTCGTACTTGCCGAGGCCGATCAACGCGGTCCCACGGGTGTGCAACGAAAACCGGCCGTCCTCGGGCCTGCCGTTCGGCCGCTCGATCGCCAGCGCGGTGTCCGCCAGCTCCAGCGCCTGCCCGTGGTCGCCCATCGACGTGCAGATGTCGCCGAGCGCCCGCAGCACACTGGCCTCGAACCCACGGAGACCGAGGCTCCGCACGATCCGCAATGCCTCGACGCCGTGCTCGTACGCCCACGGGAGATCGTCGAGGTTGTGCGCGGCCATCGCCAGGTTGTACTGCGCCCGCGCCTGCCCTTCGGCGGAGCCGAGCTCGCGCTGGATCGCCAGCACCTGTTCCAGATAGCGCCGCGATTCCGCGTAGTCCCTGGCGACTCCGTTGACGACGCCGAGCCCGCTGAGGATGCCCGCCTCGCCCGGCCGGTTCCGCTCCGCCCGCGCCGCCTGGAGCGCGACCTCGAACACCGCCCGCCAGTCGTCGAGCCGGGCTTTCGCGGCGAAGTAGGACTGCGCGAGCCAGGCGAGCTGCCAGCACGAGCCGTACAACCGGAGGTCACAGGCCAGGTGCACGGCCGCGATAAGGTTCCCGCATTCGTCCCCGAACCAGTCCAGCGCTTCGTGGTAGTCACCGAACTCGAGCCCGCCGGCCCCGTCCGCGTCGAGCAACCGGTAGTACCGCTCCGGGCGCATCGCGTGCGACGCGTTGAACGCCGAGGCCAGATACCAGCCGACGAGCCGGGTGAGCGCGGCCGTCCGCGTCTCGCTGGTATCGACACTGCGCGAGACTTCGGCGGCGTAGGCCCGGATCAGGTCGTGGAACTGGTACCGGCCGGGACGCGGTTCGGAAAGCAGATGCGCCGAGGTCAGCATGCCCAGCAGCAGCCGGGCCCGCGCCGGGTCGAGGCCCGCGATGGCGGCCGCCGCCGGCGCGGTGAAATCGACCGCCGTGGACGTCCCGAGCAGCCGCAGCAGACACGCCGCCTCGGGTTCCAGCGCCTGGTAGGAGTACGAAAACACCGAGCGGACGTTCGTCTCGTCGCCGTCCGAGAGGTCGAACGACCCCAGCCGGTCCGGCTCGCGTTCGACCGCGGCGACGAACTCGCCCAGCGGCAGGTCCGGGAACTGTCCCGCCCGCACGGCGAGGATGCGGATCGCCAGCGGCAGGCCACCGCAGTGCCGCACGAACCGCTCGGTCGCGGCCGGATCCGCGCTCGTCCGGTCCAGGCCGATCGTGGAGGCCAGCAACGCGACGGCGTCCTGTTCGTCCAGTTCCTCCAGTGCGATCCGCCGCGCGCCGTAGGTCGCGACGAGCGCGCGCAGCTGCCAGCGGCTGGTCACCAGCACCAGGCAGCCCGGCCCCGGCAGCAGCGGCCGCACCTGCTCGGTGCTGTTCGCGTTGTCGAGCAGGATCATCAGCCTGCGGCCCGCGCTGTGCGTCCGCCACAGCGCGGCGCGATCGTCGAGCCCGCACGGGAGTTCGTCGGCCGGGACGCCGACAGCGGTGAGCATCGTCTGCAGCGCGGCGAGCGGCTCGACGGGGTCACCGGGGCCGTAGCCACGTAGGTTGAGATACACCTGGCCGCCGGGAAAGCGCTCGCTGATCTCGTGCGCGAAGTGCACGGCGAGCGTGGTCTTGCCGATGCCACCCATCCCCTCGATGGACGCGATCGGCGTCGACGTGCCCGCGTCCAGCGCCTCCGGCATCAGGGCGTGCAGCGCCTTGAGATCGCTTTCCCGGCCGGAGAACGCACGCAGGTCCGCGGGGAGCTGGCGAGGCACCAGCGGCTCCGCGGCGATCAGGTAGTGCGCGGGCTGAAGGCCGATGACCTCCTCGTCCTCGCCGGTCAGGATCACCTGCCGGGTGCGCTGCAACGACGCGCCGGGGTCGAGGCCGAGTTCCTCGGCGAGGACGGAGCTGATGCGGTCGTACACCTCGAGCGCCTCGGCCCGCCTGCCCGAGCGGTACAACGCGATCATGAGCTGCTCGTGCAGCCGCTCACGCAGCGGGTTCTCCCGGGTGATGCGGCTCAGCGCGAGGATCAGCGTGCCGTACTCGCCGACCGCGATCACCGCGTCGGCCCACTGCTCGCGCACCCGCAAGCGTTCCTCGGTGAGCTGGCCCGCTTCGTCGCGGTGCAGCGCCTCCGACTCGACGTTCTGCAGCGCGGGCCCGCGCCACTGGGCGAGCGCGTCGGCGTAGTGGACGACAGCCTGCCGGAGTTCGCCGCGCTCCACGGCGGTCTTCCCGCGGTCGGCCAGTGTGCGAAACCGGCTCAGATCGAGCGCGCTCTCGTCGACTTCGATGAGGTAGCCGCCGCGTTCGGTGTGCACCGTCACCTGGTCGCCGAGCGCGCGGCGCAGCCGCAGGACGTAGGTCTGCAACGCGCCCTTGGACCGGCGGCGGTCGTCGTCCCACAGCCACCGGCCGAGCTCGTCGACCGAGACGACCTGGTTGGCCCGCAGCAGGAGCCCGGCCAGCACGATGAGCGGCCTGCTGCCTCCCAGCTGCAGCGGCCGCCCCTCGGCCAAGACCTCGGCCGGACCCAGCACACGGAAATCGAGGCCCACGATCGTCATTCTGTCGGGAATCCTGCCGTCAAGCACGCGTTTCCCGCCGTTCATCCCGGGTGGCATGATCGGCGGCGATGAAGGTCTACGCGATCCCGTTGCGCAATCGCTTCCGCGGCATCACGGTCCGTGAGGGCGTGCTGCTGCGCGGCTCCGCCGGCTGGGGCGAGTTCTGTCCGTTCGCCGACTACTCCGACGCCGAAAGCGTTCCCTGGCTCGCCGCCGCACTGGAGGCGAGCGAGCACGGCTGGCCGTCGCCGGTGCGCGAACGGATCGAGATCAACACCACGGTGCCGGTGGTGAGCCCGGAAAAGGCCCACGCACTCGTCCGCGCCTCCGGCTGCCGCACCGCGAAGGTGAAGGTCGCGGACCCCAGGTCTTCACTGGCCGACGACTGCGCGCGGGTCGAAGCCGTCCGCGACGCGCTCGGCCCGTCCGGCGCGGTCCGGATCGACGCCAACACCGCCTGGGACGTCGCGACCGCCGTCCACGCGATCAAGGCGCTGGACAAAGCGGCCGCAGGCCTGGAGTACGCCGAACAGCCCTGCGCGACACTCGACGAACTCGCCGACGTACGCCGCCGCGTCGAGGTCCGGATCGCGGCCGACGAGTCGATCAGGCGCGCGGAGGATCCGCTGAAGGTGGCGGTGGCCGGAGCAGCCGACATCGCGGTGCTGAAGGTGGCGCCGCTGGGGGGTGTCCGGCGCGCGCTGGAAGTCGCCGAGTCCTGCGAACTGCCCTGCGTGGTGTCGTCCGCAGTGGACACCAGCATCGGGCTGGCCGCGGGGCTGGCACTCGCCGGCGCCCTGCCCCAACTCGACTTCGCGTGCGGCCTGGGCACGATTTCCTTGCTGGAAGGCGATGTCAGCACCGCGTCACTGTCCCCTGTGGACGGTTACCTTCCGGTGCCCCGGCGGGCGCCGGAACCGGACCTCGCCGATTCCGGCGCCGTCGCCGCCTCGCCGGAGGTCGAGGCCGCCTGGCTCGACCGCCTCGCCCGCGTCCGCGCCCTGAGCTGAAGGGGACTTTTGTCTCGTAGGACGCACTAAAGGGGACTTTCCTCGCATCGCATGCGAGGAAAGTCCCCTTCGGCAACGATCAGGCCGCCGCCTGCCATGACGCCTGGTAGGCCTCGACGAGCCACGCGTCCGCCCAGACCGTGTCCGGCTCCTCCGCCAGCGGCGAAGCGCCCCGGATCAGCTGGTCGAGCCGGTCCTCCAGACCACGCGCGGCCTCAAGCGCCTCCTCGAGGGAGTGCTTGCCCTGACGCAGATCTCGCAGCCACGAGCCCCACGGTTCGGGCACCGGCAACGTGATCTTCCCGGTCTCCAGCAACTCGACGCCCTGGACGCCCAGCCGCACCATGTGCATCGCGTACTTGGTGTCGAAACCGTACTTCCCGACCAGCTCCGGCCGGTTCACGCGCGGCGAACGCTCACCGGTCAGGTGCGCCCGCTGCGCCCGGGAGTAGCCGAGGAACCGGAGACCGGCCTTGCGGGACACGATCCGCCCGGCGTTGGCCCGCAGTGCCCGGCCGAGGTCGTCGATCCGCACGATCTCCTCGTCCGGCACGAACAACGGCAGCAGCACGGTCGGGTTCCCGGTCAGCGCCAGCCGCATCCACTTGCGCAACGAGTAGACGATCAGGTCGAGATCGCCGGGCCCGGAGCGGACACCTTCGGGCTGGGTGCGGAAGATGTACTGCTCGAACCGCCGCAGCCCCGCGACGTACTCGGCGGGTTCCACGCACAGGCCCATCTCGTCGCGGTCGTCCTGACCCGCGACGGCGGTGCCGTGCAGGCCGGAACCGACCTGGCAGCGCAGAATCGTGCCCTGCTCCGCGATGGCGGCGAACTCGGGACTGTCGTGTTTCATGGGAAAGGTTGTACCGCCCGCGCCGCTCGCCGGGCATCCGATTTACCCGGACCCCGAGCCGCCTCAGGGTCGGAGTCCAGGGTCGGCTTCCGGGCCGTTCCCCGATGTGGCGGCGCCCCGATCCGGGCGAACATTGAGCCATGACGAACAGCGTGTACACCCCGGAAAAGTCCATCAAGCAGCTCCGCCGCAGCCGGACCGACAAGATGATCACCGGCGTCTGCGGTGGCGTGGCCAAGTACTTCGGCGTCGACGCCTCGATCGTGCGGATCGCGCTCGTCGTCGGCACCTTCTTCTCGGCGGGCACGGGAATCCTGCTCTACGCGGCCGCCGCGATCCTGGTGCCCGAGGAGGGCACGGACTCCTGACCCTGGCGGGCACCGGTCGCAGGGGGAACGGTGCCCGCCGGAGGATTCGGGGTGCACCAAGGGGGCATAACGGCCCGGAGGCGAAACCGCCTCCGGGCCTTTTGCCGTCCGCCAGGCCGGGTCATGCTGGACATCGGGGGAGGTCCGGCATGACCGCTGAATTCGACCCGCGGAGCTCGGTCGCGGTACTCATCGCTCGAGGAGTCGTCACCACGCTCGCCGCCGGGGTCGGCCTGATCACCGCGTCGCTGTCGCTGCTGTTCCAGCACCTCGCGCGCTGTCTCGGGGATCTCTTCGTCGACGGCTGCCAACGACAGGCCGCGTGGTCGTGGTCGCTCTGGTGGACGTTGCTCCCGGCCGCCGTCGGGGTGCCGTGCGCGATCTCGGCGATCGTGGTGGCGTTCCGCACCGACCGGGCGGCTCGGGCCTGGACCGCCGGGCTGATCCTGCTCGGCATCGGCGCGCTCCTGCCCTTCGCGATGCTGTGGTTCGTGTCCGGCTTCTGAACGCCCACCGGACCTGCCCCGGCACAGGACTCCGTAGCACATAAAGAAAGCCCGGCCCGCCGAAGCGGACCGGGCTTTCCCGGGTTCAAGCAGCCGGACTCAGAAGTCCATGCCACCCATGCCACCGGACGGGTCGGCCGGAGCGGCGGCAGCCTTCTCCGGCTTGTCCGCGACGACAGCCTCGGTGGTCAGGAACAGCGCCGCGATGGAAGCGGCGTTCTGCAGCGCGGAGCGGGTGACCTTCGTCGGGTCCGGAACACCGGCCGCGAGCAGGTCCTCGTACTCGCCCGTGGCGGCGTTGAGGCCGTGGCCCTGCGGCAGGCCCTTGACCTTCTCCACCACGACGCCGCCCTCGAGGCCGGCGTTGATCGCGATCTGCTTGAGCGGCGCCTCGACGGCGACCTTGACGATGTTGGCACCAGTGGCCTCGTCGCCCTCGAGCTTCAGGCCCGCGAAGGCGGCCTCGGCGGCCTGGATCAGGGCCACGCCACCACCGGCGACGATGCCCTCTTCCACGGCGGCCTTGGCGTTGCGCACCGCGTCCTCGATGCGGTGCTTGCGCTCCTTGAGCTCGACCTCGGTGGCGGCACCGGCCTTGATGACGGCCACGCCACCGGCCAGCTTCGCCAGCCGCTCCTGCAGCTTCTCGCGGTCGTAGTCCGAGTCCGAGTTCTCGATCTCGGCGCGGATCTGGTTGACGCGACCCTGGATCTGGTCGGCGTCGCCCGCACCCTCGACGATCGTGGTCTCGTCCTTGGTGATGACGGCCTTGCGCGCCTTGCCCAGCAGGGAAAGGTCCGCGTTCTCCAGCTTGAGGCCGACGTCCTCGGAGATGACCTGGCCACCGGTCAGGATCGCGATGTCCTGCAGGATCGCCTTGCGGCGGTCACCGAAGCCCGGGGCCTTGACGGCGACGGACTTGAAGGTGCCACGCATCTTGTTGACGATCAGGGTGGCCAGCGCCTCGCCCTCGACGTCCTCGGCGATGATCAGCAGCGGCTTGCCGGACTGGATGACCTTCTCCAGCAGCGGCAGCACGTCCTTGACGGTGGAGATCTTGGAACCGAAGAGGAGGATGTACGGGTCCTCCAGCTCGGCTTCCTGACGCTCCGGGTCGGTCACGAAGTAACCGGAGATGTAGCCCTTGTCGAAGCGCATACCCTCGGTGAGCTCGAGCTCGAGGCCGAAGGTGTTGCTCTCCTCGACGGTGACGACGCCTTCCTTGCCGACCTTGTCCAGCGCCTCGGCGATCAGCTCGCCGATGGTGCGGTCAGCGGCCGAGATCGAGGCGGTAGCAGCGATCTGCTCCTTGGTCTCGATCTGCACGGCGGCCTTGTGCAGCTGCTCGGTGACGGCCTCGACGGCCGCCTCGATGCCCCGCTTCAGGCTGATCGGGTCGGCGCCGGCGGCGACGTTGCGCAGGCCCTCGCGCACGAGCGCCTGGGCGAGCACGGTGGCGGTGGTGGTGCCGTCACCCGCGACGTCGTCGGTCTTCTTGGCAACTTCCTTGACGAGCTCGGCCCCGATCTTCTCCCAGGGGTCCTCGAGCTCGATCTCCTTGGCGATGGAGACACCGTCGTTGGTGATCGTCGGCGCGCCCCACTTCTTTTCGAGCACGACGTTGCGGCCCCGCGGGCCGAGGGTCACCTTGACGGCTTCGGCGAGGGTGTTCAAGCCGCGCTCGAGACCGCGGCGGGCGTCCTCGTCGAACGCGATCAGTTTGGCCATTGCGGTGTGGTCCTCCGGTATTGGGCGCTGCTGGTCCGCCGCCCAACGCGACGGCAGCAGCAGGACACGTCCTTACGGCCAGGCTCGGTGCCCGCGACGGACGACTGCGCCCCGGTAGGAGCCAGCCTCACCGTCCCGACCTTCAGGCGCTCGGTCGGTGACCGTGCGCCTGGCACTCGACGGCGTCGAGTGCCAAGTTCGTGTTTAGCACTCCGGGGGTGAGAGTGCAAGAACGCGAGGTCAGGAGCTCGGCCTGATCGAGATGGACGTCGGCGGGGCCTTCAGCGACGACGGCGCGTTCGAACTCGACCCGCCGGGGCCGACCGGGATGTTCGGCGCGGTCGTCGCCGGTCCGCCGCCCCCGGTGCCGGAGTCGCTGCCGAACAGGAAGATCGCGCCCACGACGAGACCCGCGACCACGAGCACGCCGACGGCGATGAGGATCCACTTGGTCGCGCCGCCGCGCTTGGCCTGTTGGAAGGTGTCGGCACCACCGACCTGCGCGGGCGGGCGCAGCCGCATCGGATCGCCCTGCTGGCCGTAGCCGGGCGGCGGGCCCTGCGGCGGCATCCCCGGCTGACCGGGGTACCCGGGCTGCTGGCCGGGGTAGCCGTAGCCGGGGGGCGGTCCGGCGGGACCGGGCTGGCCCGGTGGCATACCCGGCGGCGGATAACCGTAACCGGGGGGCGGCCCCTGCGGGGGCTGGCCGGGGGGCGGCCCCGGGGGCGGCTGAGGCGGGCCCTGCGGCGGTTGTCCCTGCGGACCCTGTCCCTGGCCGTAGCCGGGCTGTTGTCCTCCGTACGGTTGCACGGGGCCCCCTTCTCCCTGCACTGCTGCGTTGTGCGGTGGTCCGGGCCGCACCGGCGCGGAGCCCGGCGGACCAGGTGGCTGGTCCGACGTCGCGAGCGGGCCGAGGGCCTGCCGCGCCGCGGCGATCATCTCAACACAGCTGGGGAAGCGATCGGAGGGATTCTTCGCCATTCCCCGGCGAATCACCTCGTCGATGCCCCCCGGAAGGGCGACAACGCGGGAGATGGACGGCGGTTCGCCGTTCAGATGCCCCTTGATCACCGTCGGGACGTCGCCCTTGAACGGCGGGCTGCCGGTCAGGCAGGCGTAGAGCACGCAGGTCAGCGCGTACTGGTCGGTCCGCCCGTCCAGCGGCTCGCCGCGCAGGTGCTCGGGCGCGGCGTAGGTGGGCGAGCCGAGGAAGTCCCCGCCGCGGGTCCGGTGCCCGGTCGCGCCGCGGCGCGTCAGCCCGAAGTCGGCGACGTAGACGTGCTCCCGCGTGGTCTCCTTGCTGGTGACCAGCACGTTCGCCGGTTTGACGTCGAGGTGCACGAGACCGCGGTTGTGCAGCGTGTCCAGCGCGTCCGCGACCTGGTCGAGCAGGGACAGGGCTCGAACAGGCGCGATCGGACCGGACGAGATCAGGCCGGCGAGGTCCCCGCCGTCGACCATGCGCATGGCGATGTAGAGCATGCCGTCGAGCTCGCCGAAGTCGTACAGCGGCACGACGTTGGCATGGTCGATCGCGGAGGTGTTGCGCGCCTCGTCCACGAAGCGCTCACGGAACTCGGCGTCGGCCCCGAGGTGGTCACCGATGACCTTCAGCGCCACCTTGCGTCCGAGCCGCACGTCCGTGGCCTTGTAGGTCACGCTCATGCCGCCCTTGCCGAGCACCGCGTCGATCCGGTAGTTGCCCAGCCGGCGACCGGTGAGGTCCCCCGACACATCGCCTGTCACGCAGCGCAGCCTAACGCCCTGGTTTCGGAGGCCGCTTCCGGTTCGCCCAACCGGTCACTTCGCCGGTTACGAAACTTTCCGTACGTCAGCCGCCTGGCTGCGTCCGTCCCTGCCCGCCTGCACCTCGAACTCGACCCGGTCGCCTTCGTCAAGGGTGCGGAATCCCTCCGCCTGGATGGCCGAATAGTGGACGAAGACGTCCGGCCCTTCCGTGGATTCAATGAACCCGTAACCCTTTTCCGAGTTGAACCATTTGACGGTGCCGACTGCCACGGCGCCCTCCCTCAGCACAAAGGATCCGCTGTCCGGCAACGGATGGAGTGGAGTTCACGCTACCGGAATTACGGGTGGCGGCAATGGGCAATTCGTCCCAAGGTCAGCTTCGGGAAAGACGACGGTTGCGGGCTTGTACCAGCACGGTGCCCGGACCGGCGAAGTCGAGCGTGAGCCCCTCGCCGGTCCGCAGCGACTGCGGCCCGCTCGGATCCACCGCCCGCAGCCTGCACTGCACGCTGTCCGGATAGGCCAGCAGGTAGTCCGGGCTGACCGTGACGAGTTCCCCGCGCGCCAGCTCGAACTGCTCGACCGGGCCCGGCGCGGCCAGCACGAGCGGGCCGGTTCCGCTGTAGTGCTCCAGAAAACCGGAGTCCGCGCCGAACAACTGCTGCAGCGGCGGCCACGTCTGGTCGTGCCGGATCGACGCCGGCCGCGCCAGCAGCGCGTCGCGGTGGACCGACCAGCCCGCCGAGCCGTCGAACTCGAGCGGGTAGACGTCGCCGGGCACGATCGGCGCGAAGTCGATCCAGCCGCCGTCGGTGGGCGCGGTGAAGACCGACGGGGCGGTCTTGCCCGCCCGCACACCCCCGCGCGACGGCACGGTTTCGGTGACACCGAAGCTGCTCGCGAGCATCGTCTCCCCGGTGCCCTGCACGGCTTCGCCGGGGTTGAGGAACACGCGGGCGACACCGAAGTTCGGCGTGTGTCTGGTGTGTACGCGCATCGCTCAGCGACTCGGGACGTGGCTCAGGATCCAGCTGATCAGCGAGGACGGGTTCCGCGTCTGCGTCATTACCTGGCCGGGGCCTGCGAAGTCGAAGACGAGCCCCTCGCCGCTCTTCATCGACTGGATGATGCCGGTGGAGACCTTGCGGACCTGGTACTGCACGGTGTCGGCGTAGGCGACGACGTGCCCGGTGTCGATGGTGACGACCTCTCCCGGCTGCAGCGTGATCGTTTCGAGCGCGCCGTAACAGGCGACGACGAGCTGACCCTGCCCGGTGGCGTGGGTGAGGAAGCCGCCCTCACCACCGAAGAGGTTCTTGAACCCGCCCCACTTCGTCTCGGTCTGGATCCCGTGCGAGGACGCGAGCCAGCAGCCGCGCGTGACGCACCAGCCGACCCGGCCGTCGAGCTCGACGACCTGGATGTCACCGGGGAGGTTGGCCGCGACGTCGACCCAGCCGCCGTTCTGCGGCGCGGTGTAGGTGGAGATGAAGAACGACTCCCCGCCCAGAACGGCCCGGCCAAGGCCCTTCATGATCCCGCCCTGCGCCCGCGATTCGACCTGCACGCCGTAGCTGGTCGCCATCATGGCGCCGGATTCCACCCTGGCGGGCTCGCCAGGGGCCAGCATGAGCCGCGCGACCGCGAAAGCCGGCTGCTGCCGGAGGTGAACCTGCATTTTTCTCTCCCCGAACTCCTCGTGTGACGCGGGAGAGTGTTGCACGAGTGGCGGTTGCGGGGAGGATGGTCCGTGTGATCTCCGTCGACGCCTACCGGGACCAGGTGACCGAACTGCTCGGCACCACGCCCGCCACCGCTGTTCCGCTGGCCGACGCCGCCGGGCTCGTCCTCGCCGAGGACGTCCGCGCCGGGGTGTCGCTGCCACCCTTCGACAACTCCGCGATGGACGGCTACGCGGTCCGCGCCGCCGACGTCGCCGGTGCGGGCAAGGACACACCGGTGGAGCTGCCGGTCGCCGACGACATCCCGGCGGGCCGGATCGACGTCGCGCCGCTGAAGCCGGGTACCGCGCACCGGATCATGACCGGCGCGCCGCTGCCACCCGGCGCGGACGCCGTCGTGATGGTCGAGGACACCGACCGCGGCACGGACGTCGTGCGGATCTTCACCGCGGCCATGGCGAACGCGCACATCCGGCGGCTCGGCGAGGACGTCGCCGAGGGCACCGTGGCGTTGCGTGCCGGAACCGTGCTCGGGCACTCCCAGCTCGGCCTCGCAGCGGCGGTCGGGCTGGCCCAGGTCCGGGTGCACCGGCCGCTGCGAGTGCTCGTCGCGTCCACCGGCTCGGAACTGGTCGACGCGCCGGAACCGTTGCGGCACGGGCAGATCTACGAGTCGAACAGCGTCATGCTCGCGGCCGCGATCCGCGGGCTCGGCTGCGCGGTCGAGGTGGTCCGCAGTGTCGTCGACGACGTCGGCGAGTTCCGCGCGGTGATCGAACCGAAGCTCGCCGACGCCGATCTGCTGGTCACCTCGGGCGGGGTCAGCGCGGGCGCGTACGAGGTGGTCAAGGACGCGCTGACCGGCCAGGGCGTCGAGTTCGCCAAGATCGCCATGCAGCCGGGCGGGCCGCAGGGATCGGGGCGCTGGAACGGCGTGCCGGTGGTGACCCTGCCGGGGAACCCGGTGAGCGTGCTCGTGTCGTTCGAGGCATTCCTGCGCCCGGCGCTGCTCACCGCGCTGGGACACACCGACATCTGGCGGCGGCAGGTGCGGGCGCGGCTGACCGAGTCGATGACCTCGCCCCGCGGACGGCGGCAGTACCGGCGCGGCGTCTACACCCCGGTTCTCGGCGAGGTGACCGGGATCGTCGGGCCGCGCGGCGGCCCCGGTTCGCACCTGCTCGCCGCGTTCACCCAGGCCAACTGCCTGATCGTGCTGCCGGAGGACGTCGACGCGGCGGCCCGAGGCGTCCTTTTGGAACTCCAGCTGGTCTTTATCTGAGCTAAAGGGCTCTGATACGAGTGGGTGCGCGCGATTATACGAACAGATGAGCAG
>NZ_JBHYIK010000132.1:0-13090 GCF_042739735.1 Amycolatopsis sp. NPDC059027
CTGTGGGGGTGGTTGGGGGGCGCTGTTGCGGGGTGCTGGCGTGGGGTGCCGAGGGACGCCCTCGGTGCGCTCGACGCACCGAGGGACGCCCTCGTCGCACCCAGCGCACCCGGGGCGTCCCTCGGCACTCGCCCCGCCCCGAATCAGACGCGGCAGAGGATCTCGCCGTGTGGGATGGCGAAGAAGCCGTCCGGATGCGCGGCCCATTCCGTCCAGGCGGCGGAAATGTCCTCCAATTCGCCGCGGGTGGCGTGGCCGCCTTCGACCGCTTGTTCCGCGATGCGGGAATCGAGGATCCGGTCCGCCCACATGCCGCCCCACCACGCCCGCTCGGCCGGGGTGGAATGCGACCAGATGGACGCGCCGGGCGTGACGTCGGTGGCGCCCGCGGCGTGCGCCCAGGCCAGCAGGCGGCGTCCGGCGTCCGGTTCCGCACCGTTGGCGTACGAGACGGCGCGGTACACCTCGCGCCAGCGCTCCAGCCGGGGATCGGCGGGCCACCACATCGCGCCCGAATAGTCCGTGTCGCGGGCCGCGACGACACCGCCGGGCTTGGCGACGCGCAGCATTTCCCGCAACGCGGCCACGGGATCGGTGAGGTGCAACAGAACCTGGTGCGCGTGCACGACGTCGAACGTGTCGTCGGCCGCGTCGAGGTGGTTGATGTCGCCCAGAACGAATTCGACGTTCTCCCCACCGGCGTTGGCGCAGGCCTGTTCGAGGATCGCTTCGGAGACGTCGAGGCCGACGACGTGACCAGGGGCGACCAGCCGGGCGAAGTCGACGGTGATCGTGCCGGGGCCGCAGCCGATGTCGAGCAGGGTGTGGCCGGGACGTAGCTCCGGGGCCAGATACGCGGCCGAGTTCGTGACCGTTCGCCAGTGCTGGGACCGTACGACGCTCTCCGCGTGGCCCTGGCCGTAAGCGCGATCCGCTGTCGTCATGCTCTCGACGGTAGAACCAGTGTCCCATATAGTGCAACGATTATCCCAGAAAGTGGACAGGAGGGGCAGGCGATGGCGGACGGGGCAGGCACGGTGACGATCGCGGCGCGGATGGATCGCCTGCCGATCACCCGGCAGCACCGGCTCGCGACTGTCGCGATCGGACTCGGATTGTTCTTCGACATGTACGAGATCTTCCTGGCCGGAGTGCTGGGAACGGTGCTGCAGAAGGAAATGCAGCTCGGCAAGGACGCGCTCGCGCTGTTGCTCGCCTCGGCCTTCCTCGGCATGTTCCTCGGCGCGATCGGCATGGGCCTGCTCGCCGACCGGCTCGGGCGCCGTCGCGCGTTCATGCTCAGCCTCGGCGTCTATTCGGTGTTCTCGTTGCTCGGAGCGTTCAGCACCGGGCCGGTGATGCTGGTGATCACGCGGTTCCTCGCGGGCATCGGAATCGGGGCGGAACCGCCTGTTTCGGACACCTACCTCGGTGATCTCCTGCCGCCGAAACACCGCGGCCGGTACACCGCGTGGGCGTACACGCTGTCGTTCCTCGCCGTTCCGCTCTGCGGTTTTCTCGCGCGCTGGCTGGTCCCCGCCGCGCCGCTCGGTATCGCGGGCTGGCGCTGGATGTTCGTCTTCGGCGCGCTCGGCGCGGTCGTCGTCTTCCTGCTCCGATCCGGCCTGCCGGAGTCCCCGAGGTGGCTGGAATCGGTGGGGCGCAAGGAAGAAGCCGAGGCGGTGGTCGCGCGCTTCGAGGCGGACGCCCGCGCGGCGCACGCGGAACTTCCGGAACCGGCCGCCGAAACCGCGGTGCCCGCCGAGTCTGCGGGCGTCGGCGCGTTGTTCGTCCCGCCCTACCGGCGCCGCACGGTGATGATGACCGTGTTCCACCTGCTGCAGAGTTTCGGCTACTACGGCTTCGGCACGCTGGCCCCGATCGTGTTGGTGGCCAAGGGTTTCCCGATCGTCCAGTCGCTGCTGTTCAGCGCGCTGACCTTCCTCGGCTACCCGGTCGGCGCGGCGCTTTCGCTGCCGATCGTCGAGCGCGTGGAGCGGAAGTACCTGGTGATCGGGACGGCGATCGCGATGGCGGCGTTCGGCCTCGCCTTCGGGCTGGCCACCGCGACCTGGATGATCCTGGTCTTCGGCTTCGGCTACACCGTGCTGAGCAACGTCTTCTCGAACGCTTTCCACATCTACCAGGCGGAAATCTTCCCGACGGCGGTGCGGGGCACGGCCACCAGCGGCACCTACTCGCTGTCGCGGATCTCCAGCGGCGCGCTCCCGTTCGTCCTGTTGCCGCTGCTGCACGACGCCGGTGCGGGCACGTTGTTCACCGTCGTCGCGGCGGCGATGGTGCTGGTGGCGCTGAACGTCGCGCTGCTGGGCCCGCGCACCACCGGGCGCAGGCTGGAAACAGTCAACGCGACATAAACCGGTTGGCCGCGCCGGGCAATCCATGATCGGCTGGGGCACATGGCCCCGACTTCCCTGCTCGACCGGATGGAACGCAACCTCGCCGAGCACGCCTGCTACCTGCACCCGGCCCTGCCCGGTGCCCGTGTCACCCGGGCCGAAGACCTGCTGATCGCCGACAGCGGCATCGACGACGACACCTTCAACCTCGTCGCCGCCGCGCGTTTCGCCCCCGAAACGGCTGACGCCCGCATCGCCGAGACGGTGTCCGCGCTGCGCGCGACCGGGCGCTCCTTCTCGTGGTGGGTCGGGCCGACGTCGGCGCCGGATGACCTGTCGGAGCGGCTGCGGGCGGCGGGGCTGGCCGAGTCGGAGTCCGAGACCGCGATGTGGGCGGATCTGGCCGCAGTCCCGGTCGGAAAACCCGTCGAGGGGCTGGACATCCGCCCGGTGACGCGGCCGGGCGAACTCGCCGCGTTCGCCGCGATCCTGGCGGCGAACTGGGAACCGCCCGCGCCGGGCGTCGTCGAGTTCTACCGTGGCGTCGCGGGCCGGGCGCTCGCGCCGGACAGTCCGGGACGGCTGCTGATCGGGTACCACCAAGGAAATCCGGTCTGCGCCGCCGAGGTGGTGCTGCACGCGGACGTCGCCGGGATCTACAACATCGCGACGCTCGCCGCGTACCGGCGGCGGGGCTTCGGCGGCGCGATCACGCTCGCCGCCCTGCACACCGCTCGCGCGGCCGGTTTCGACATCGCGGTGTTGCAGGCGTCGGAGGACGGTGAAGCGGTCTACCGGAAGCTCAGTTTCGAGGACTGCGGGCGGTTCACCGAATTCGCCGTCATGCCCTGAACTCCACCCTCGGGTGGAGCCGCTTCTCGACCCCCGCCGCGCCGGAATCCATCCCCGGCTTGACGATCTCGCGCCCGCTCCGGCCTTAGCTTTCTCCTCGTCGGTGGGGAGAAACGGGGCGGGTCATGGCGGTGGTGGAGACGGCGGACGTGCGGCAGGTGGTCCGCGGGGAAGGGATCGTGCTGGGGGTGATCCTGCTCCTCGCGCTGGTGCTGTGGGGATGGGCACCGGCCGGCCACACGCTGCAGCCGTACTACGTCGCCGCCGTGCACTCGATGTCCCAGAACGTGTCGACGTTCTTCTTCGGCGGGTTCGACCCGGCCGGGGTCGTCACGGTCGACAAGCCGCCGCTGGCGTTCTGGACCCAGACGGTCGGGGTCTGGGCGTTCGGCTTCCACCCGTGGGTGATCGCCGGGGTCCAAGCGCTGGAAGGGGTCGGGGCGGTGCTCGCCCTGAACCGGGTCGTACGCCGTTGGGCAGGTCCGTACACCGCGTTGCTCGCTGCCGCGCTCTACGCGTTGACACCGATCGTGACCGCGGTGGGCAGGGACAATCTGCCGGACACACTGCTCACGCTCCTCCTGGTGATCGGCGCGTACTTCCTTACTCGCGCGATCGAAGAGACGAGTACGCGCTGGCTCGTGCTCGCCGGGGTGTTCGCCGGGCTCGGTTTCCTGACGAAGATGCTCGTGGCGTGGATCGTGCTGCCCGCGTTCGCGGTGGCGTACTTCGTCGGCGCGGGAGAGTCGCGCGGCAGGCGTCTCGCCAAGATCGGGCTCGCCGGGCTCGTGACGCTCGCGGTGTCGTTGTCGTGGCCGGTGCTGGTCGGCGTGTGGCCGGGTGCGAAGCCGTTCGTCGGCAGCACCACCGACGGCTCCGTCTGGCAATTGGTCTTCGGGTACAACGGCCTCGCCCGGCTTTTCGGCGACGGGGGCGGGATCAGCGGGGCCTACGGCAGCGCGATCGGTGCAGACCTCGGTGGGGCACCGGGACCGCTGCGCCTGGTCAACGCCGAACTCGGTGGGCAGATCGCCTGGCTGCTGCCGCTCGCGCTGGCCGCGCTCGTGGTCGCCGCGTTCCGGGCGCGTGGCGCGACACGGCGAGTGCGCGCGGGCTGGACTCTCTGGGGCGGCTGGCTCCTTGTCGGCGCGGCGGTGTTCTCCTTCACCGGCGGCATCTTCCACGGCTACTACACCGCCGAACTCGCTCCCGCGATCGCCGCGTTGGCGGCCGCCGGGCTGACGACGGCCTGGCGGTGGCATCGCGAAGGCGGACGCGCCCGGTTCGTCCTGCCAGCCGCTGTCGCGGGGACGGCCTTGACCGCGTACGTGCTTCTCGACCGCACACCAACGTGGCTGCCCTGGCTGCGCTACACCGTCCTCGCGTTGGGTGCGCTCGCGGTGATCAGTGCTCTCGTCCGTGAGCGCCGCGCACGAGTCGTAGCGGTGATCGCCGGACTGCCGGCGATCGTGGCCGGTCCCGCCGCGTACGCCGTGGAAACCGCCGCGCGGCCGATCACCGTGCTGGAAGCGGGAGATCCGACGGCGGGGCCCGCGGGGACAGCCGTACTGGGCAGTATGCGGACCTTGGTCCCCGCAAAGGATTCTTCGGACATCGAGACCGCGTTCCTGCGGTTCATCGACGATGCCACCCGGCTCGGCCCCGGACAGGCGCAGATCCTGGACTACGCGCGTGCCCAGGCGCCGGCGGCGCGGATCACCATGGCCGTCGAGGGCGGCAGTTATGGTGCGGACCCGTTCTTGCTGCACACGGACGCGCGAGTGGCGCCACTCGGCGGATATCTCGGCTTCGATCCGGCGCCGACGGTTATGCAATTGCGGCAATGGGTCGACAGCGCACAATTGCGATTCGTTCTGCTGCCGCAGGCTTACGTCGACCTCGGGCGGCGGATGAAAGGCGCGCAGCCGTCCTCGGGCGGTGCCGGGGACAACGGCACGGCGGCGATCGGACAGCGGATCGGCTGGCTCACGAAGGCCTGCGTCCCGGTCCCGGCACAGCGCATCGGACCCGACGCGGCGGGATCCGGAATCCTGTTCGACTGCGTGCGGCGCTAACGGTCAACTGCCGACGCGGGCGGGCGCGGCACGACGCAGCCAGTACAGCCCGATCACCGGCAGCACCAACGGGATGAACAGGTAACCCTGTCCGTACACCGACCACACGGTGGCCTGGGGGAACGCGGCGCGGTCGAAGATGCTCAGCGTCCCGATGACCAGCACGCCGAGCAGTTCGACGGTGCAGGCGGCCGTCGCCACCCACCGCCAGCGGTCGCCCTTCGCCAGCGCGATCGTGGCGACCACGTAGACCACCGCCGCGAACGCCGACAGCGTGTAGGCCAGCGGCGCCTCGTGGAACTTGGTGCCGATCTGCACCCCGGCACGCGAGGTGGCGGCGAGCGCGAAGATCGCGTACACCGCGACCAGGACCCGGCCGGGGCCGGTGGCCGTACTACGCACTCGCGCCATGCCACACCTCGATCAGTCGCAACACCATCACCGGGACGGCCAGGCTGGCGATGCCCAGCACCACCGTGCTCGACCGGCTGCGCTCGGCCAGCGCCCACGCGGCGCCGACCGGCAGCACCAGCAGGCAGCCGATCAGGTAGGCGAGGTAGGTGGCGAGGCTGCCGGGGTGTTCGCCACTCGCCAGCTGCACGACGCCGATCACCAGCTGGGCCACCAGGAGGACTTCGACGACCGCGAGCGCGCCGAGCAGCGGGCGGTCCGGGAGCCGGTTGCGCGCGGACTGGACGAAGGCGGCCAGCGCGGTCAGCAGCGCGCACACCGCGACCGTCACCGAGAATCCGACGATCACCCTTTCCTCCTTCCGGCCTATCGGGCTACAACGTACCCGTCGGCATTGCCGGTTCCGCCGCGCCGGTGCGCGCGGGTGTCGCCCGCCACGTGTTCGCATTTCGTGAGAAGCGCCGTGTTCGCCCTGCACGAGGGCATCGGGTGAATAAATCACAAAATGGAGTTGATGGCATTCTGCCAATTCGACGTGGCATTCTTGAGGTCCCCGATCGGACCAGCGGGGACGCTGAAAAAACCTTCGCGTTACACCACAAACGGGTGGTTGGAAGCGCCGGTGGAATTACGCTGGGTTCCTGTACTCGGCGGTAGGCGTTACTTTTGCCTAGCCTGATCAGCCCAGTTGAACCCCCGGGTTGGAGGATTGGCCCAGAGGCGTCCGGCATGGGGGAATATCCCAGTCCCGGCGTCGCGGGGTGCGTCGGGCGAACGTATGGAGGGGCTGTTCCATGGATGTCCGGTACGAAGCGTTCTGCTTCGCCGATCCGCTGTTCTTCGACGAACAACGAGAAACCGGATCATCCGACGACGATTTCGCGCGGCTGCTGCCGCTGCCGGCCGGCGGCTGGAGCGAGCGACGGCACGGTGTGTGGCGTATCCTGCACCCGGATGGTCTGAAACTTCCCCCACAGGGCTGGAAAATCCACGTTTCCGCTGGTCTGGACAATGCGACCCGGGTGCTGGCCCGGGTGCACGAGTACTGTGTCGGCCGCCGGATCTCCTACAAGCATCTTCGCTCGCGGATGATCCTGCTCGCCCAGAATGCCAAATACGCGCCGCGGTCCGGCAGTGGAAAGTTGATCACCATTTACCCGGACGGCGATAACCAACTGAAACGTGTTCTCGATGAGCTGTCGGCCGAACTCGCCGGTGAGACGGGTGCCTATATTCTCAGCGATCTCCGTTATGGGGCGGGACCGCTGTACGTCCGCTATGGCGGATTCGCCGAACAGTGGGTCGAGCACGGCGGCAAGCGGGTGCCCGCGATCCGCAAGCCCGACGGGACGTTGATACCGGATGAGCGCACGCCCACCTTCTCTGTCCCTGATTGGGTGAAGATTCCCCCCTGTTTGGCCGAGAGCGCCGCTGACCGTGGGAAAGGGGATCCCGACCAGTTCCCCTACCGGGTGACCAGCTCCTTGCATTTCTCCAATGGCGGCGGGGTCTACCTGGCCAACCGCAAGGCCGATGGCGAGCAGGTGGTGCTCAAGGAGGCCAGGCCGCACGCCGGTCTCGACGAGGTGGGCGCCGACGCGGTCGCGCGGCTGGAGCGGGAGAAGGCCGTCCTCGACCGGCTCGCCGGCATTCCCGGCATCCCGCGTGTCCACGAAAAGTTCACCGTCTGGGAGCACCACTACCTGGCGATGGAGTACATGCCGGGAGTTTCGCTGGGCAAGTGGCTGGCCGCCAACTACCCGCTCACCCGCTGCGACCCCGGCGAGGACGACTTCGCCGCCTACACCACCCGCGCCCTCGGGCTGCTGGACCAGGTGGAGCGGACGGTGCAGGCCGTGCACGAGCGCGGGGTCCTCTTCGGCGATCTGCACGCGCTGAACATCCTGGTCTCGGACGACGACACCGCGGCGCTGATCGACTTCGAGCTGGCCGCGGATCTGACGACCGCCAAGCGGACGGCGCTGGGCGCCCCCGGCTTCCGCGCCCCCGCCGACCGCGTCGGCGCCGAGATCGACGAGTACGCGCTGGCCGCGATCAAGCTGTGGCTCTTCCTTCCGCTGGTCCAGCTGCTGGCACTCTCGCCGTCGAAGTTGCGGGGCTACCTCGACTTCATCCAGCGCCGCTTCCCGCTGCCCGAGGGGTACGTCGACGCGTGCTACGCCACGCTCGTGCGACGCCGCGAGGTGGAACCGGGCACGCCGGTGAGCGCGCACACGGCGCTGGACGAGCCGGAGCCCGACTGGGTGCTGGTCCGCAAGCAGATCTCCGAAGCGATACTGGCGAGCGCCACCCCGGACCGTACCGACCGGTTGTTCCCCGGGGACATCGACCAGTTCCGGCCCGGCGGCGGCGCGTGTTTCGGCGTCGGTGCGGCCGGCGTGCTGCACGCGCTCGACGTCGCGGGTGCCGGCCGGTATCCCGAACACGAGCAGTGGCTGATCGACGCGGTTCGTCGCGACCGCCCGACGCGTCCCGGTTTCTTCGACGGTTCGTACGGCGTGGCCTACGTGCTGGAGAACCTCGGACACCGTGAGGTGGCCGACGAGCTGCTCCGTGCCTCCGCCGCGCTGGTCGAGCAGACCGCCGACCACGGGATCGAGCGCGGTCTCGCCGGGATCGGCCTCACCCAGCTGCACTTCGCGCTCGAACGCAAGGACAACGAGTTCGGACGGCAGGCGCTGCAGACCGCCGTCCGGCTGGCCGACGCGCTCGAGACCGCCGATCCGCCGGGCAAGTTCGCCAGGGCCGGCCTGCTGTCCGGCTGGTCGGGGCCGGCGTTGCTGTTCATCCGGTTGTTCGAGCGCACCGGCGAGCGGGCCTGGCTGTCGTTCGCCGACCAGGCACTGCGCCGCGACCTCGAAGAGTGCGAACCGACCCTCGACGGGTCGTTGCAGGTCCGGGACGGCACGGCCAGGACACTGCCCTACGTCGGCATCGGCAGCGCCGGCATCCTGATGGTCGCCGAGCAGCTCGCGCGGCACGAGCCGGACGCGGCCGCCTGCGAGAACCTGCCCGGTCTCCGTGAGGCGTGCCGCGGCGAGTTCGTCATCTACCCGGGGCTTTGCTACGGCCGGAGTGGCCTGATCGCCGCACTGGCCTGCGACCCGGAACCCGATCAGCGGACCCGCGACGCCGTCGACCGGCATCTGGCGCGGCTGGCCTGGCACGCGATCCCGTTCAAGGGCGGGCTGGCGTTCCCCGGAAACCAGCTGCTGCGGCTCTCGATGGACGTCAACACCGGCGGTGCGGGGATTCTGCTCGCGCTGTCGGCCGTACTGGACGGCACTCCCGTCCTGCCGTTCCTCGGCAGGACGCCGTCCCCTCAGACCTCCGGTCGTGCCTGACCGGTGGAGCAGGAAAAAACGAAAGGAAGAGGGACACCATGGAATTCGTTCTTCAGCTGCAGTCGCTCGAGGCTCCCGAGGCGATGGAAGGCCACGGTGGGGGCGGCAGCAACCTGAGCCTGCTGACCCACTGCAGCCACAGCGCGCTCAGCCTGCTGACCTGCGAGGTCGACGCCTCGGAGTAAGGCGCGATGGCAGCACGAATGATGTGAGGTGCGGGAGCGGCACAGGCCAAGTGCGCCGCTCCCGCACCTTCATTCTGCAGTTTGCGCCCGTTCTTGGGGACTCCGGCCACTGTCTTAGGGGGTGGGATGACGCGATCGGCTGATCGGTTGCTGGCCGCGTTGGCTCATCGTGACCGCGCCAGGCTCGCCCTGGTCGTGTGCGGGGCCCTGATCGGTACCGCCGCGGGGCTCGCCCTTCCGGGCGCGCTGGCGGCCGCTGTCGACGCCGTCGTCGCGGGCGACCGCAGCTGGCCGGAGGTCACCTGGCTGCTCCTGCTCGGCGCCGCCCAGCTCACCACCGATGTCCTGAGCGGGATGCTCGTCGGCCGGATCACGGCGTCCGCGACGGCGTGGCTGCGCCGCCGCCTCGCCGATCGGCTCCTGGAACTGGGCACGCGCTCGCCGTTCGCCGACGGGGACGCCGTCAGCAGGCTCGCCGGGGACTGCACCAGCGCGGGCGCTCTCGTGCCGGTCGTGGTGCAGTTCGGTTCGGGGACGCTGCTTTCCGCGGGTGCGGTGGTACTGCTCGCGCTGCTCGACTGGCGGCTCGCCCTCGTCTTCCTCGGCAGTATCCCGTTCGCGGTGCTGCTCGCGCGTGTCCACCTGCGACACAGCGCCGAGAACGTCCTCGCCTACCAGCGGGTGTCCGGTGAACTCGGCGCGCGCATGCTCGACGCGGTCGCCGGGCTGCGGACGATCGCCGCCGCCGGGATCGCCGATCGCGAGGCCGAACGGGTCCTGCGGCCGTTGCCGCGGCTGAACCTGGCCGGGCGCGGTATCTGGCGGACCCAGGCCAAGATGGTCTGGCGGGCCGCGTTGCTGCTGCCGGCGGTGGAGATCGTCGTGCTCGCCGCGGCCGGGTTCGGGGTCATGGAGAAGCGGCTGAGCGTGGGCGACATGCTGGCCGTGCTGGGCTATGTCGCACTCGGGCTGGGCATTCTCGCGCAGATCCCGATGCTCACCACGCTTTCCCGGGCCCGGTCGAGCGCGGAGCGGCTGACCGAGGTGCTCGACGAGCCGGTGCCCGAATCCGGGAAGCTCGGGCTGCTGCCAGGGCAGGGCCGGATCGAGCTGCGGCACGTGACCGTGCGGGGCGCGCTGGAGGAGGTCGACCTTGCCGTCGCGGCGGGGACGTTCCTGGCAGTGGTCGGCCGGTCCGGCGCGGGCAAGTCGGCGCTGACCGGCGTGCTCGGCGGGCTGGTGCGACCGGACGAGGGCGCCGTGCTGCTCGACGGACGCCCGCTGGCACTGCTGCGGCCCGAGGAACTGCGCGCGGTCGTCGGGTACGCCTTCGAACGGCCGGCCCTGCTGGGCGAAACGGTGGCGGACGCGGTGGGCTACGGCTCGTGGGCGGGGGAGGGCGCGATCCGTGCCGCGTGCCGGACCGCGCAGGTCGACGACGTCGTGGTCCGGCTGCCGCAGGGGTATCGGACACCGCTCGACGAGACGCCGTTGTCCGGTGGGGAGCGGCAGCGGCTCGGCCTGGCCAGGGCGATCGTGCACAACCCGAGGGTGCTGATCCTGGACGACGCGACCGCGAGCCTGGACACCGTGACGGAGCTGGCGGTCGAGGACGCGATGGCCTCGGCGCTGCCGGGCCGGACCCGGATCGTCGTGACGCACCGCGCGAGCACGGCCTCGCGGGCGGATCTGGTGCTGTGGCTGGAGGACGGCCGGATCCGCGCGGTGGCACCGCATACCGCGTTGTGGCGGGAGCCGGGCTATCGAGGGGTTTTCACCGAGGAGATGGAAGAGGCAACGTGACCATCCGATCGGGTGCGGGTGTCCCGCGGGTTGTGGAGGCGGCACCGTGAACGCACCATTGCGAGGCTTCGTTCGCGTTGCCCACCAGGTGCCCGGCGAAGCGCGGGTCGGCTCGTGAGTATCCGGCGGCTGTACCGGTCCGTGCTGCGGGAGCAATGGCGCGGCGGTGTCGTGCTGCTGGGCTGTTCGGTGCTGGAAGGGGTGCCGGCGTTCTTCTCCGGCAGGCTGGTCGAGCTTGCGGTGGACCGCGGGTTCGGAGTGGGCAGGGCCGGGATAGGGCTGCTGTGGCTCGGGCTGTTCGGGGTGGTGGCGCTGCTCGGCGCGTTCGGCTCGCGGCTGGTGTGGCGGCAGCTGGGTAAGGTCGTCGAGCCGTTGCGGGACGCGCTGGTGCGGGCTGTCGTCCGGGGCGTTCTGCACGATCCGTCGCCGCCGCGCAACAGCGCCGACGCGAGTGGCGTCGCGCGGATCACCCAGCACGTCGAGGTCGTGCGCGACGCGACCGGCGGGTTGCTGGTGCAGGCGCGCGGGATGGTGGTGACCACGGTCGCCGCGCTCGCCGGCCTGGTCACCGTGGCGGGGGCGCTGATGCTCCCGGTCGCGGCGCCGGTGCTGGTGGCGGTGACGGTGTTCGCCTGTCTGCTGCCGTCGCTGGCGCGGCGGCAGCGGGCGCTGGCGCTGGCGGACGAGCACGCGGCCGCGACGGTCGGCGCGGTGCTTTCGGGCATGCGGGACGTCGTCGCGTGTGGTGCGGAACCCCTTGCCGCGCTGACGATCGACGAAGCGGTCGACGCGCAGGCCCGCGCGGCAACGCGAGTCGCGCAGGCCGGGGCGCTCCGGGCCGCGGTGATCGGGCTGGGCGCGTTCCTGCCGCTGGTGCTGGCGTTGCTGCTGGCGCCGGGCCTGGTCCAGCGCGGAACGTTGACCGCGGGCGCGGCGCTGGGCGCGCTGGTGTACCTGGCGACCACGATGGAGCCGGCGCTGCGTGGCCTGGCGTCGACGGCGACCACGGTCGTGCTGCGGCTGATGGTCGCGTTGCGCCGCCTCGCGGAGACCGCGGAGGTGCCCGAACCGGTCGACGGGCACGCGCGGCCGCGGGGGCTCGACGTGCACGTGCGGGACCTGACGTTCGGATGGGGCGCGGCGGCGGAACCGGTCGTGCGGGACCTGGACCTCGATCTCGGGCTCGGCGCGCATCTGGCGGTGGTCGGCCCGAGCGGTATCGGCAAGTCGACATTGTCCGGGCTGCTGACGGGGTTGCTCGAACCGCAGGCGGGTCAGGTGCTGCTGGGCGGCGTCCCGGTGCGCGAGGTCCCCGCGGAGCTGCGGCACCAGCTGGTGGCGCTGATCCCGCAGGAGGCATACGTCTTCGCCGGGACGGTGCGGGACAACCTCGGCCTGTTCAGCGCGTCGGCCACGGACGCGCAGCTGCTCGCCTCGGCGGACGCCGTCGGGGCAGGGGAACTGGTGCGACGGCTCGGCGGGCTGGACGGCGAACTCGGGCACGGCGAGATCTCCGCGGGCCAGGCACAGCTGATCGCGCTGGCGCGCGTCTACGCGAGCCCGGCGAGGATCGTCGTGCTGGACGAGGCGACTTCCCATCTCGACCCGGTCGCGGAGGCGCGGGCGGAACGCGCCTTCGCCGCGCGGGGCGGGATCCTGGTCGTGATCGCGCACCGGCTTTCCTCGGCCATGCGGGCGGAACGCGTCCTGGTGATGGACGGCCGCGAAACCGCGCTGGGCTCGCACGAGGAACTGCTGACCCGCTCCCCGCGCTACGCCGAGTTGATGCGCGCGTGGGCGCCGACCCCCGTACCCCGGCACGCCAAGGCGGGTCTCACACCCCGGGTGCCCCTGACCGTCCCCGCCGACCACCACCCTCCACAGTAGACTCATCCCGGGTTTGCCGTGGCCACACTGCTCCCCGGACATCCCCCTCCCTCCCTTGGCAGGGTTCCGGCAAAGTCTTTTGGGGTTGGTTGCAGGGCGGGCACGGCTCTTGTTGATCATGTGAGTGTCTAGGTCCCATGATCGTGTGAGAG
>NZ_JBHYIK010000133.1:0-12556 GCF_042739735.1 Amycolatopsis sp. NPDC059027
CCCCTCGTGTGTCCATTTACCACCTGGTCCTACGTGGCTTTTACGCCAACTGTCGGGGCGACACCGCCCCGCATGTGGCCATTCCGGCCATTTCCGGCCACGGCGGATGCGAGAAGGCCCCCTGCACCAAGGCTGGCTTGGCGCAGGGGGCCTTCGGGTCGGCAGCGGATCAGAGGTAGTGGGTGTTCGGGCCGAGGCCGCAGAGGATGCGGCCGTAGAGCTCGAAGTTGGTGTTGGGGTGCATGATCGCGTGCAGGTTCAGGGTGCGGATGTCGCGTTCGATGCGCTGGATCGGCACCGAGTCGTAGATCGACGAACCGCCGCTGGCGGTGGCCAGGATGTCGACGGCCTCCTTGGCACGCTGGCAGGTCGCGCCGAGGTCCAGCCGGACGCGCGCGCGTTCCTCCAGCGTCCACTCCTCGCCGGAAGCGGCCTTGGCGTCCACCAGGTCCGCGGCGCGGAGCGCGTGGAACTCGGTCTCGTCGACCTTCGCCGTGGCCTCCGCGACCTGGAGGTGGGTCAGCGGTGCCTCGGACTGCCGGGTGTAGTCGGTGTAGGTGATCTTGCGCTCCGGCAGCCGCTCGAAGAACGCTTCCTTGGCCGCCTTCGCCAGTCCCAGCACGGTCGCGCTGACGGTGGCGCACGCGGTGGGCAGCAGCGGCGCGCGGAAGATCGGCGAGCCGGCGTTCTTGACCGACGCGTACTGCTGGCGCAGCACCGGACCCATCTTCAGCACCCGCTCGGCGGGGACGAACACGTCCCGCGCGACGGTGCTCACGCTGCCGGAGCCGCGCAGGCCCGAGGTGTACCAGTCGTCGACGATTTCCAGTTCCTTCAACGGAATCGCCGTCATGATCGGCTGGGGACCATCGGCGTCGGGGTCGAGCAGCAGCGCCGAGTTCGTGTTCCAGTGGCTTTGCTGGGCGCCCGAATTGAACGTCCATTTGCCGTTGACGAGGTAGCCGCCCTTCGTCGGCGTCGCCGTCACCGTGGGGCTGAGAATGCCGCAGACGCGCACGTCCGGGGTCGAGAAAATCTCGTCCTGCACCTCGTCGGGGAACAGGCAGGCGATCCAGGTGCTGATCGTCCAGACACCCGCGGTCCACGACGTCGAGCCGTCGCCGCGCCCGAGTTCGGTGACGGCTTCGGACAGCGTCCGCAGCCCGACCTCGTGCCCGCCGTACCGCTTCGGGATACGCATCCGGAAGAAGCCGGCGTCGGTCAGCGCTTCGAGCGTCTCGGGGTGCAGCCTGCGATTCTCTTCCGTCCAAGCCGCGTTCGCCTTCAGCAACGGCACCAGGTTCGAGGCACGGCTGACGAATTCCTGCTCCGACGTTGTTTCGGTGGGATCCACAATGTACTCCTCGGACCGGTAGTCAAGGTGTACCCGAGGGTCTCAGCAAACCACCCCCGTGTGCCCCTCTTCCCTTGCGGACTACGGCAGCACACCAGGAGACGCGGGCAGCTCCGAGGGCGGCCGAGACTGACGTAATGCCTACCCTTCCCGAGTTCCGGCTGGAATCCTATTTCTCCCGGTGGGAGTTCGTCGCGAAGTACCACCTCACCGCGTCGGACGCGCAGACGGTGTCGAAGGCGGAGCTGCTCGCCATGGCGAGCGACGAAGACCGCGAACGCTGGGAAGGCCTGGACCTCAGTTACAGCGAAACCTACGGCCTCCCCGCGCTCCGCGCCGCGATCGCGGACACGTACGAGAACATCGAGGCCGAGGACGTCCTCTGCTTCGCCGGCGCCGAGGAAGCCCTCAACCTCGCCATGCACGTCCTGCTCGACGCGGACGACCACGCCATCGTCGTCACCCCGAACTACCAGGCCGCCGAGACCATTCCGCTGTCGATCTGCGAGGTCACCGGTATCGCGCTCGACCCGTCGGACGGCTGGCGCCTCGACGTCGACGCGCTGGAGCGGGCCATCCGCCCGAACACCAAGGTCATCTCGGTCAACTTCCCCAACAATCCCACCGGCACGATCCCCGACCGGCAAACCTGGGACCGGCTCGTCCGTCTCGCCGAGGACCACGGGATCCGGCTGTTCAGCGACGAGGTCTACCGCGGCGTCGAGCTCGACGCGGAGACCACGCTGCCGCAGGCCGCCGATCTGTCGGCCGGCGCGCTGTCCCTCAACGTGCTGTCCAAGGCCTACGGGCTCGGCGGTCTGCGGATCGGCTGGATCGCCTGCCGCGACCGGGCGCTGCTGCGGCGTCTCGAACGCGCCAAGCACTACGCGTCCATCTGCAACTCGACGGTCAGCGAGGTACTCGCGCTGATCGCGTTGCACTGCCGCGAGCGGCTGCTGGATCGCAACCGCCGGATCATCGCCGCGAACGTGCCCAGGTTCGACGCCTTCTTCGCCGCCTTCCCCGACCTGTTCGAGTGGCAGCCCCCCAAGGGCGGCTGCGTCAGCTTCCCGCGCTATCTCGGCGCGGACGGGGTCGAAGCGATGTGCGCCGGCCTCGTCGCCGAGGCCGGCGTCCTGCTGCTGCCCGCCAGCCTGTACGTCTCGGAGCTGACACCGGTGCCCACCGACCGCTTCCGCGTCGGGGTCGGGCGCAAGGACCCGCAGGAGGCCCTCGAGGTGTGGGCGGGCTGGATCGAGCGGCGTCAGCAGCAGCAGGCCCGGCCGGCAGCCTGCTTCCGCGCCGCCATCACCAGCGCCAGCACCGTCAGCACCGCCGCGTAGATCAGGCTGGTCCCGAAGAACGGCAGCATCGCCGCCGCGACGACCGCGACGGCGATATTGCACGCCCGCGCGCCACGCCCGGTCAGCAACCGGTGCGCGGACACGAAAGTGACCAGGAAGATCAGCAGGAACGCCGCGGACGTCGCGGTGATGAGCCGCTCCTCCGTGCTTCCGGTCACCGCGAGCAGCCCGACCGGCACGCCATACCCGGCGATCAGCGAAAGCAACGCGACGTAAGGCACGTTCCGGCGTGCGGAAACCTTCGTCAAGGCAGCCGGCAGCAGGCCGTTCCTCGCCGACGAGTAGATCATCCGCGAGGTGCCGAGCACCCACGCGTTCGTCGCGAGCAGCAACAGCACCACCGCGACGATGCCGCCCACCCGCGCCAGCGTTTCCCCGCTCACGATCCGCAGCAGCGTCGTGAACGCCGTGATCTGGCTGCCTTCGGCGGCTCCCGGCGGCACCACCAGCACGATCGTCGCGGCCATCGTCAGGTACAGGAAGCCGATCACGAACACCGCCAGCGCGATGGCCTTCCGGAACGTCCGGCGGGGATCCACCACCTCTTCGGCGACGGGCGCGGCGTTCTCCCACCCGATGAACCCGAAGAAACACACGATCAGCGCCGCGCCGATGCTGGACCACCCATGCGGCGCGAACGGCGTCAGATGCGCCGGATCCGCGCTCGGCATGGCGACGGTCATCACCACGACCAGGAAGGTGACGAGCGCGACCAGCACGGCGCCCTGCACGAAGCTGCTCGTCTTGACCCCGAACAGGTTGAACAGGACCGAGCCGACCATGATCGCGAAGCCGAGCGCGACCACCTTCAGGGCACTGGGATCGGGATCCCACATGTTCAGCAGATACCGGGACGCGGCGAGCCCCAGCACGGGGTTCGCGATGAGCAGGGACAGCACCAGGAACGCTCCGACCCAGCGACCGGCTCGCGCCCCGAGGCCGGAACTGACGAAGCAGGCGATACCGCTGGCGCTCGGATACTGGGCGGACAACCGCGCGAAGGTGAGCGCGAGCGGGTACGAGTAGATGATCAACAGCGCCCACGCGAGCAGCGACAGCGGCCCGGCCTCGGCCGCCGCGTGCCCGGGCAGGATGAGGATGCCGACGCCGACCACCGAGGTCACGTAGTGGATGACGAGCCCGGAAACACCCATCGACCGTTGCAGCGTGACCATCACAGCATCCTCTCGATCTCGTGCAGCAGCAGTTCGATCAATGACCGGTTCGCGGCGGTGCCGACCAGCCCGATCCGGAAGGTCTCGCCCGCGAACGGTTCGAGGCCGCCCGCGATCATCACCCCGGCGTCCAGCAGCCGTTCGCACAGCTCGTCCGCGCGCGGATGACGGGCGACGACCACCAGGTTCGCCGCGTGCTCGTCGTCGGCGACCACGCCGAAACCCAGGCGCCGCAAGCCATCGCGGCATTCGGCGCGCAACGCCGCGCGCTCGGCGACCCAGTTTTCCCTGCCTGCGGCATGAATCCGCCGGAGGCTGCTCGCCAGTACGTGCACCAGACTGGTCGGCATGGTGACCGGGGTGGGCTCCCAGTCGTCCTCGGTCGCCGCGTGCTCCCACCGCGCGAGGTCGAGATACCAGGTGGGCGGGCGCACCGAGCGGGCGTCGATACGCGCCTTTCCCGGCTGGGTGAGTGCCACCACGGCCAGGCCGGGCGCGCCACCTAGTCCCTTCTGGGACGCGGAAACGAGCGCGTCGACCCCCATCGCGCGCATGTCGATGTGCTCGCCGCCGGCGGCCGCGATGGCGTCGACGAGCAGTACCGCGCCGGACTCGTGGGCCAGCCGTGCCAGCTGCTCGATCGGATGCCGGACCGCGGTCGCGGTCTCCACGTGGGTGACCACCAGGCCGTCGCACCCACCGAGGTCCACCCGCTCCGGGTCGACGGGCTGCCCCGGTTCGCACGGCACGACGCGCACTTCGAGCCCGTGTGCCCGCGCCATCGCGACGAGCCTGCTGCCGAAGTAGCCGGAGTCCACCACCGCCACCCGCTGGCCCGGCTCGAACAGGTTGAAGAACGCGGCGTCCAGCCCTGCCGAGCCCGACCCCGGCAGCAGGTACGTGCGGTCCGCGCCCAGCAGCAGCGCGAGATCCTCGTGCACCGCGGCGAAATCGTCCGTCCACTCAGGACCGTAGTGTGGCTGGATCTGCCTGCCCAGCACCGCCAGCTCGCGGGGAGGCAGCCGGCACGGGCCGGGGATCATCAGGTGCCTGATCCCGCCGTGACCACCGTCGACCGCCGCCAGCGCGTTGCTCATCTTCTACTCCCTGTTCCTCCAGCGAGGTCAAGCCGCCCGCGGCGAGGAGAACCGCCGTGCGGCGATCTCGCGTAGTACGCGCCACAGCCGTTCGACGTCGGCGCGCGTGGTATGGATATTGCCGATCGACACCCGAATCACGTAGCCGTCGTCGAGCACCGTGTGGGATACGAAGGCTTCGCCGGAGGCGTTGAGCTCCTCGACGATCTCGGCGTTCAGCCGGTCGCGGACCTCCCGGTCGGCGCCAGGCTCGAACCGCAGGCACACCAACGGATAGATCGAGTCCACCGGGCAGCGCCACCCCGGTTCGGCGGCGACGGCTTCGCGGAGCCAGTTCGCCAGTTCGACGCTGTGCTCCAGCCGCTGAGCCAGGCCCGCCCTGCCGAACGTCCTGATCACCCACCACAGTTTCAGCGCGCGGAAACTCCGTCCCAGCTGGGGTGTCAGGTTCATGTAGTCGACGGTGTGCTCGTCCTGGGCCGACGTGAGGTATTCGGCGACAAGGCGGAACGTGTCCGCGAGCGCGCCGCGGCGCCCGCAGTGCAACGCCGTCGCCTCCATCGGGATGTAGAGGCACTTGTGCGGGTTGACCACCAGCGAATCCGCGCGGCTCACGTCCTCGACACAATCGGCCAGCGACGGCGCCAGCCGCCAGAATCCGCCGAACGCGGCGTCCACGTGCAGCCAGACGCCGGTGCGCTCGCAGACGTCGGCGATCGCCGGGATCGGGTCGGCCGCCCCGACCGAGGTCGTACCCGCCGTGGCGACGACCGCCACCGGCTGGAAACCCGCGGCCAGGTCGGCACGGATCGCCGCTTCCAACGCCTCCGGCCGCATCCGGTACCGCTCGTCCGAGGGCACCTTGACCAGGTTCGCCTGGCCGAAGCCCAGGGTGATCGCGGCCTTGTCGACCGAGCTGTGTGCCTGATCGGAGGTGTAGAGCCGCAGCACCGGGAGATCGCGCCCGGCCAGGCCTTCCACCCGCACGCTCGGCCCGAGCGCGGCGTCGCGCGCGGCCGCGAGCGCGTACAACGTGGCCAGCGAAGCCCCGTTGACGAGCACCGCGTCCGCTTCCTCGGGGTAGCCGGCCATTTCCGCGACCCAGCCGAGCACGACCCGTTCGAGCGCGGAGGCCGCCGGCCCGCTCTTCCACAGCATCGCGTTGACGTTCAGCGCCGCGGTCATCGTCTCCGCGAGAATCCCGGGAAAGCTGGCGCTGTTGGCGAAATAGCCGTGGAACGACGGATGGTTCCAGTGCACCAGATAGGGCACGACCAGCTCGCGGGTGTCGGCGAGCACCCGCTCGAAGTCCACGCCGTGCTCGGGCAGCTCGGCCCGGAGCGAGGCCGACAAGTCCCCGGTGTCCCGCGGGACGGTCACCGGGACCTGCCGGATCGACTCGAAATGCTCCCGGAGCACCGCGAGCAGCTCCCTGCCGTGCTGCTCGAACTCCGCGGGCGCCCAGTCGCCGGGTTCCTCAGGCATGCGTGGCCTCACCGGAATTCTGCGCGGGGACCTCGGCGAAGAGCTCGGTCACGTCCTCGTCGTGGTCCCTCGGGCGGTCGCCCCAGTCCCAGCCGCCGGATACCGAAAGCGTGGCACCGGAGATGTACCCGGCGCGGTCGGAGACCAGGAACGCCACCGCGTCGGCGATGTCGTCCGAAGTACCCAGGCGCCCGGCGGGAACCCGCTTCGCCATCCACCCCGCCTGTTCCGGCGGCAGATGACCGTTGTCGATCAGGCCGGGTGCCACGCAGTTCACCGTGATGCCGTGCCGGGCCTCCTCGCTCGCCAGCGACCGGGTGAACACCGCGATCCCGGTTTTCGCCACTGTGTACGCCGCGAGGTTCGGCGCGCCCCTGATGTCCAGCGCGGGGGCGAGCCCGATGGTGACGACCCTGCCGAAGCCCCGCGCCCGCATACCGGGCAGCGCCGCCTTGGTCGCGTAGAACGCCGAGTTCAGGTTGCTGTCGATGATGAACTTCCAGCGCTTCGCCGAGGTCTCCGCCACCGCGCCGAGCACGAACTCGCCGACGTTGTTGACCAGTATCGAGACTTCCGTGCCGAACGTCTCGGCGGTCTGGCGCACGGCACGCTCGGCCTGGTCCGGATCGCACAGGTCGGCCTGGACCATCACCGCGCGGGCGCCCGACGCCCGGAGCCGGTCCACGAGTGCCTGCGCGCTCGTGGAGTCGCTCCGGTAGTTCACCGCGACCATCGCGCCCTCTTCGGCGAGACGCGCGCACAACGCGCTGCCGATCCCGCGCGCGCCGCCGGTGACGAGCGCGACCTGGTCCGTGCCGGGCAGCCGGGTCCGCATCAGTGGTCGTGATCGTCGTCGTGATCGTGCTCGTGCGGCACCTCGGTGAGGTAGCTGACCTCGCGCGGCGCGGCACAGTAGGTGGCCTCGAACTCGTCGATCAGCGGCGCCTCGCCGCCGACCAGCTCTTCGGCCTCCTCGCGGCTGCGCCACGGGTACATCACCCACACCTTGGTGGGCTGGTGCTCGTGCTGGTAGAAGGTGGCGTGGCCGAGGAAGGCCGGGTGCTCGTGCGCACGCGGGCCGACCAGGTCGTCCATCTTCTGCATCAGCTCGGGCACGCGGTCGGCGTAGTCTTCCTTCAGTTCCCAGGTTTCCAGAACGTGGATCATGGCTCTCTACTCCTTGTCGGTGGCGGATTTCTGGGACTGCCAGTACTCGGAGAGCAGGGATCCGCCCTCGGGCACGAACTTTTCGCAGACGAAGATGTGGTGACGCCGGTTGCGCGACTGCGCGGACCAGAGCCGGGCGGCCGCGGTCCGCACGTCGCCGGGCACCCGCCCGGCCCGGTCCGCCGCCTTGAACCCGCGCCGCAGCGTGGTGAGCCTGCCGAGCATCTGCTCGTGCTCGACGTTCAGCACACCGGAGAACCCCGGCCCCATGAACGGCGGTGCCATCGACGGGCGGATCACCCGCTCGTAGAGATCCTGGCTGAAGTCCGAGGCGTAGCGCATCGTCGACGTTGCGGCGTCATAGAGAACGGTGAGCTTGTCGAAGGCCGTTTCGAGATCCGGCCAGCGGGACTTCTCCAGCGCGTGACCCGCTTCCACCAGCAGCCCGTTCATCGCGGCCAGGTGCAGGTGGAAAAGCTGGTGTCCCAGCTTCCAGCGGAGCACGGCCTGCCCGGTGTCGTTCACGCCGCGGCCTCCTCGATTCCGGCGGGCGCGAGCCATTCCGCCAGGGTGCTGTGCAGGACGACCACGCAGCCCGCCAGTATCGCGGCCTTGTCCTCATCGGACAGTGAGCTGTGCGCCAAGTCGGCGAGCACATCACGCTGGACGTCCAAACAGGACTGCGTCCAGGCCGCCAGGTCCGGGCGTCCACGCGCGATCCGGAAGTAGCCGTCGTAGTGTTCCCGGCTCGGGACCTCGGCGACCGCGACGGGTATCTTCCCGTCGGCGGGCAGCGCGATCGACCTGATCAGCCCGAGGTCGGCGACGTCATATCCGTCTTCGTCCTCATCGCCCATTACGCCGCTCCATGAAATACCTGCGCACGGTCTCGCTCGCGTTCCTGCCCGGGATCCCGAACACGCCGCCGCCCGGCCGCGTGCCCGAAGCACACAGGAAGAACCCGGCCACCGGCGTGTGATAGTCGGCGTACCCGGCCACCGGACGCCCGGCGAACAGGTCCAGCGGAGACATCGCGCCGTGGTAGAGGTTTCCGCCGGGCAGCCCGATTTCCCGTTCGATGTCCCACGGGGTGAACAGCTTGCGGTGCGTCACCGCCGCGGTGAGTCCCGGCAGGTACGGCTCGATGTAGGCCAGCAGGTTGTCCAAATAGGACTCCCGGATCTCGTCCCATGTCGTTCCCGCCGGCTGGTAGGGCAGGTACTGCAGGTACATGCTCATGATGTGCTTGCCGGGCGGGG
This sequence comes from Amycolatopsis sp. NPDC059027, assembly GCF_042739735.1. Classification (NCBI taxonomy): domain Bacteria; kingdom Bacillati; phylum Actinomycetota; class Actinomycetes; order Pseudonocardiales; family Pseudonocardiaceae; genus Amycolatopsis; species Amycolatopsis sp. NPDC059027. The sequence goes on from NZ_JBHYIK010000133.1 coordinate 8,902, forward strand.
CCAGATCGGGGTCGAGAATGCTCGGGACCGAGCACTCGACGTGCGGCTGGGCCGGCGGGATCCCCGCCCTCGCCTCGGCGTGCGCCCGGTCGAGGTGATCCATGTCCGGCAGGATCTGCAGCGTTCCCCTGAAGTGCTCGCCGAAGCCGTCGAAGCCGCGCACCTCGGGGAGATGGTCGAGCGCGAGGTGGACCTTGCCCGCGACGCCGACATGCGGGCGGCCCGCCAGCGCGGCGCGATAGCTCGCGGGCACGACGTCGGAATCGACCATCTTCTCGAAGGTGGTCGAGGGGTCCGCCGCCGAAACCACGGCCCGTGCGGCGATATGGGTACCGTCCTCGAGTTCGACACCCCGGCAGGCGACGGCGCGGGGGCAGTGGCCGAGCAGGATCCGCTTGACCCCCCGCCCGGTGAAGATGTCCACTCCGAACTCTTCACACGCCGCGGACAGCGCCCGTGTGATGCTCCCCATCCCGCATTTCACCTGGCCCCACGACGGGCGCGCGTCCTCGGTCGTGCCCATCTGGTGGTACAGCATCAGATACGCGGTACCCGGCATGGAGGGCCCGCCGTCGACGCCCACGGTGCCGTCCGTGGCCAGCGTGACCTTGAGCGGTTCGGACTCGAACCACTCGTCGAGCACCTCACGCGCGCTGCCGAAGAGCGTGCCCACCAGCAGGCGGAGGTCCTTGTCGTCGAGTCCGGCCGCGGTCTGCAAGGTGGCTTTCAACGCCGGGATGTCCTCGAACAACGGCCGCCTGGACCCACCAGCCACATACGGCTCGGCGAAACGGGCGATCCGGCGCATCGCGGCACCGTATTCGAAATACGCGTCCGCGTCGTGCTGGGAGAACTTGCCGATTTCCGCGCGCATTTTCGCGGGATCGGAACTGAACGTGAGATAACGCCCGTCCGGCAGGAGCGCGGTGACCGACGGATCGCGCTCAAGGACTCTCAGCCCGTGCTTGGCGAGTTTGAGGTCCTCGATGATCTCCTTGCGGAACAAGGTGGTCACCAGGCTCGCCGTGCTGAACCGGTGCCCGGGGAAGACCTCTTCGGTGATGCAGGCGCCACCCACGAAGTCGCGCCGTTCGACCACCGCGACGCGGTAGCCCGCTTGTCCCAGATAAGCCGCGCAGACCAGACCGTTGTGCCCGGCCCCGACCACGACCACGTCATATGTGTCACTCACGGAGTCCATTGTCGGCGCGCACGCCGCCATACAGCGTCTCCCATACTGCTCGGCACTGAGCACTACCGGAGTTGCCCCGGTTCCCTCGCGCCGACATGCTCGGATGGGGGAACTTCACCAGGAGGTCGACCGTGTCCCTTACCTCGTTGGACCCCGTGTTGCCCGCGGTGGTGGGCACGGATGTCCGGGTGCCGCTGGCGAACGGCACTCGGGTGCCGTACGCGAACTTCGACTACGCGGCGAGCGCGCCGTGTCTGCGCGCGGTCAAGGACACGCTCGACGCGGCGTTGCCGTTGTACGCCAGCGTGCATCGGGGCGCCGGGCGGCTTTCCCAGCTGACCACTCGTGCGTACGAGGACGCCAGGCGGACGGTGCACCGGTTCGCGGGCGCGCGGCCGGGCGATGCGGTGGTCTTCACCCGCAACACGACCGACTCGATGAACCTGCTCGCCTCCTGCGTTCCCCTGACCACCACCGTCGTGGTGTTCGAATCCGAGCACCACGCCAACCTGCTTCCCTGGCTGCACCGGCATTTCGTGGTGCGCCTGCCCATGCCCGCCTCGCCGTTCGAAGCCGTCAACGCGGCGGCGGACGCGCTCTCCCCCGGCGGCCTGCTCGTGGTGACCGCCGCCTCGAACGTGACCGGCGAGCTGTGGCCCGTCCACGAGCTGGCCGCGGCCGCACACGCCCGTGGTGCGCGTATCGCGGTCGACGCCGCGCAGCTCGCCCCGCACCGGCCGCTGGACATGTCCGATGTGGACTATCTGGCCTTCTCCGGGCACAAGCTCTACGCGCCGTTCGGGGCCGGCGTGCTGATCGGGCGCGGCGACTGGCTCCGCGACGCGGATCCCTATCTGCGCGGCGGTGGTGCCAGCAAGCTGGTCGGCCCGGACACCGTCGTCTGGGCCTCCGCCGCCGAGGAACGCCATGAAGCGGGAAGTCCGAACGTCCTCGGCGCGCTCGCGATCGCGGCCGCTTGTTCGACGCTGAGCGATGCGGGCTGGCCCGCGCTCGTGGCGAGCGAAGAACGCCTGCTCGCGTATTTGCGTTCCGGCCTTTCGTCGGTGCCCGGCCTGCGCGAACTTTCGTTGTGGGGCCCCGATTCGGCACGGGTGGGCATCGTCTCGTTCGCCGTCGAAGGCTGGGACGCGCACCTGCTCGCCCAAGCGTTGTCGGACTCCTACGGCATCGGCGTCCGCGACGGGAAGATGTGCGCCCACAACCTGGTGCGCCACCTGACCGGCGGCACCGGCGACTCGATCGTCCGGGCCAGCATCGGCCTCGGCTCCACCCGCGCGCACATCGACCGCCTCGTCACCGCGCTCGCCGATCTGGCCACCGCCCGCGCCGCCGCCTGAAACGCGCTGACGGTCGCAAGGAATAGGAAGCGCTTCGTTACCACGCGCGGACAATGAACCTGGGAACGACCACGGGTATGCGATTGCTTCGATGAGGAGACTTTCATGTCGGTCAGTGCCGAGGACAGGTTGACGGCCTACTACGGCCAGTTCACTTCCGAGCGGGAAAAGGAAGTACTGAGCGTCCCGCTCCGCTTGGTCGGGGCATGGGCGGAGAACAGCGCTGATGGCGTTGCCGAGGTGTTCACCGAGGACGGGATCCTGATCCTGCCGGGTGACGTGTACAAGGTCGGCCGCGAAGAGATCAGGGCGTTCATGAAGGCCGCCTACGCCGGTCCGTTCAAGGGCAGCGGTGTGACGGGCCAGCCGGTTGACCTGCGGTTCGCTTCGGACACCGTCGCGTTGATCCGCACCCACGGCGGCATTCTCGCGCCGGGTGAGACCGAGATCGACCCGGAGCTCGCCGTGCGCTCGACCTGGGTCTGCGTGAAGCAGGACGACGGTCAGTGGTACCTGGCCGGCTACCAGAACAGCCCGCGCGGCGCGGGCGCCACCCTGCGCTGGTAACCCCCTGAACCCCTGAGGAGAAACATCATGCCAGGCAAGGCATCCGAACTGGTCGCGGGCGCGAAGAAGTGGGCGGCCAACTACGGCGACTTCCCCAACGGCGAAGAGGGCGCGGTGCTGACCGTGCCGCTGCGCATCCGCGGCGCGTGGGAGCGCAACGACGCCGAACTGTTCGCCGAGGTCTTCGCCGACAACGGCAGCATGCTCGTCGGTGACAAGCAGCTCAAGAGCCGCGAAGAAGTCCTCGAATACATGAAAGAGGCCTTCGCGGGCGATTACGCGGGCGCCCGGCTCGAGGAAACCCCGGTCGTCATCCGCAAACTGTCGGACACCGTGGCTTTCGCGGTCACCAAGGGCGGCCTCGTGCTGAAGGGCGAAACCGGGGTCGCGCCGGAACGCGAGGTCCGCGCGACCTGGGTGATCGTCAAGGAGGACGGCGACTGGAAGCTGCTGTCCCACCAGACCAGCCCCATCACGGGCTGAGCCTTCTTGGTGCTCTGCCCCGGTCCGTGAATGCCACATTGAGGGACTCTGAGTC
>NZ_JBHYIK010000134.1:0-2768 GCF_042739735.1 Amycolatopsis sp. NPDC059027
ACAGCACGTCCGCGACACCACAACCTGACCATTACCCCACCCCGTCAACCCCACCCCACCAGCACAAACCAGGATGAAAAATCCCCATTGGGGCGTTTGAGGGCCGCTGGGTCAGGAAGCAGGGAAGGACTCCGTGACGGGGATGCCCTTCTTCAGCGTGCGGCTGACGGTGCACAGCCGCTCGATGGCGCGATCCACCGCACCCGCGAGCGCCTCGCGCTGATCGGCGTCAAGCGCCGAGACGTCCACGTCGAACGCGACGTGCACGGCGTCCAGTTCCCACGCGTCCTCACGGCGATCCGCGGTGACCCCGACGCGGAACTTCGAATCCTCGCCCACCCGCCGCGTGATCAGTTCCTCCGCCGTCACGGCCGCGCAGCCCGCGGCCGCGATCTGCAGCAGCTCCGCGGGCGAGAACACGCCCTCCTGCCCCTTGCGGCCTACCTTGACGTCGGCGCCCCGCTCGTTGCGCCCGACGAAGACGTGCTTGCCTTCGCGCTGTACTTCCAGTGCCACTTCGGTCTCCTCGCTCGCGTATGCGGCAGAACCCGCTCAACCGCGCGTTTGTTCCGGCGCCCACTGCGCGAGAACCGTGATCGTGCCGGGGTCCACCTCGGTGAATCCGGCGTCCCGCACCGCGATCACCCGATCGCGCCGCCAGCCCTCCGCCGGATCCTCGACCGGGCACAGTTCCTTCCAGCGCGCCACCGACGGCGTCCGCACCGACGTCCGGTACCGCTGCGCGGCCCAGCTCGCGAGGTCGGCCGGATCCAGCAACGCGGCCAAGATCATCGTCGCGTGGCCGACCTGCGCCGCGGCCTTCCCGACGGTCATCGGCACCTGCGGGTTCAGCAGCAACGACGGCACGCCGGCCAGGGCGGGTCCCGGCTCGTCCGGCGGCAGCTCGCTGCCCGAGATCTGCAGCCGTGAGACCTCCTTCGGGCTCTCGACGACCCTGCCGGGCACAAGTGCTCGCGCCTGGGCGCCGTCGATCTCGACGGTCACGCCGGGCAGCTCCTGCACGGCCTGCCAATGCGCGCCCCGCGCCCGCCGGGCGACCTTGCGGATGCGGTTGTCCAGCCAGTCGTGCACGGGCTCGGCCCATTCACCGCCGGGCGCCGAACGCTCGTCGAGACACACCGCGAGCGCCGCGGCCGCGGCGGCCTCCAGCAACGGCGTCCGGCCTGGACGCTCGGCGCGTTCGATGCGCAGGATCACCGGCATGGCCCGGACCTCGGCCGGGTCCTCCTCGGTGGTGTCCGCGGTGTCGGCGGCCGGGAGCCCGAGCCAGTACGCGTACCGCGCCGCCAGCGGCTCAAGCACGCTGTTCATGATTCGCTCGCGAGCGTCGCTCATGGCCGCGCGGGTTCGAGTCCGTCGGCGGCGTCGGCAGCCTCGACCTCGGCCCTGGTGACGCCGAGGACGAACAACACGGCGTCGAGGTACGGGTGCGACAGCGCGGTGTCGGCGACCTCTCGCAGCGCCGGCTTGGCGTTGAACGCCACACCCATGCCCGCCGCGGACAGCATGTCGATGTCGTTGGCGCCGTCCCCCACGGCGACGCACTGGCCGAGTGTGATCTCGTACTCCTCGGCGAACCGCCGCAACGCCCTCGCCTTGCCCGCGCGGTCCACGACCTCGCCGACGACCCGCCCGGTGAGCTTGCCGTCGACGACTTCCAGCTCATTGGCGGCGGCGAAGTCCAGGCCCAGGTCGTCCACCAGCCGGTCGATGACCCTGGTGAACCCGCCGGACACGACACCGCAGCGGAAGCCCATCCGCTTGAGCGTGCGCACGGTGGTCCGCGCGCCGGGCGTCAGCTCCAGCGAGTTCGCGACCTCGTCGAGCACCGACTCGGGCAGCCCTGCCAGCAGCGCGACCCGCCGCTCCAGCGATTCGGTGAAGTTCAGCTCGCCGCGCATCGCCGCTTCGGTGATCTCCCGGACCCGCGGCTCGACCCCGGCGTACGCGCCGAGCATCTCGATGACCTCGCCCTGGATCAGCGTCGAATCGACGTCGAACACGACGAGACGCTTCGCTCGCCGGGCGATCCCGGCCCGTTCGACCGCGACGTCGATCCCCGCCTGCGAAGCCGCGTCGGCCAGGACGGACCGAAGCTCGGCGTCGGCGACCTCGCTGTCCTCGGCGACCGAGACGTACAGTTCCAGCCCGGTCACCGGGTAGTCGGCGACGCTGCGGATGGTGTCGATGTTCGCCCCGACCGAGGCGAGCCGCCGCGCCACCTCGGAGAACGCGCGCGCGGTGACCGGACGGCCCAGCACCACCAGCACGTGCGAGGAGTCCCGGCGCCCCAGCGCGAACGGGTCCTCGCCGATCGCCGAACCGATCCGGACGTCGACCTGCATCCCGACCGATGCCATCGCCTGCTCGACGGACTCCTGCAGGCCCTCCGGATCGCGGTACACCCCGGCGAGCACCCCGAGCACGAGCTGGCCGCGGATGACGACCTGTTCGACGTCGAGCACGTCGACGTCGTGCCGGGTGAGCACGGCGAACAGCACCGACGAAACGCCGGGCTTGTCGGGACCGGTCGTCGTGATCAGGACGGGTGTCTGGGTCACGGGAGTCTTCCTCGCTGGGGGCGGTGATCTCGGCGGGTCCAGTCTGGCGTCCCGGACCGCACATGAAAAAGGGGGGGGGGGGGGGGGCGCGGGGGGGGGCGGGGCCGCGCCCGGGTGCGCGCGGTGGGGGGGTGCTCTCTGGGGGGGTGGGTGTTTTTGGGGTGGGGGGGGGGGGGCGCGTGTGGC
>NZ_JBHYIK010000134.1:2778-11814 GCF_042739735.1 Amycolatopsis sp. NPDC059027
GCCTCACATCGGCCGTGGCACGCGCCCTGTCTCATCGGGTCACTGCTCGCTCGCGTTGTCCTTGTCGTGATCCCCGGGGATCGCCGCCTCGGTCAGCACTTGCGAAGGAGCCTTCGCCTCGCCGTGCACCTTCGGTTTCCCGAAGAACCCGATCTCGCCCTCCTTGTGGATGCGCTCGATCATGTGCGGGTAGTGCAGCTCGAAGGCGGGCCGCTCGGAGCGGATCCGGGGCAGCTCGGTGAAGTTGTGCCGCGGCGGCGGGCAGGACGTCGCCCACTCGAGCGAGTTGCCGTAGCCCCACGGGTCGTCCACCGTGACGATCTCGCCGTACCGGTAGCTCTTGAAGACGTTCCAGATGAACGGCAGCGTCGAGGCACCGAGGATGTACGCGCCGATGGTCGAGATCGTGTTCAGCGTGGTGAACCCGTCCGTCGGCAGGTAGTCCGCGTACCGGCGCGGCATGCCCTCGGCACCCAGCCAGTGCTGGACGAGGAACGTGCCGTGGAAGCCGATGAACGTGGTCCAGAAGTGCCACTTGCCCAGCTTCTCGTCCATCATCCGGCCGGTGATCTTGGGGAACCAGAAGTAGATCCCGGCGAAGGTGGCGAACACGATCGTGCCGTAGAGCACGTAGTGGAAGTGCGCGACGACGAAGTAGCTGTCCGACACGTGGAAGTCGATTGCCGGAGCGGCCAGCATGATGCCGGTCAGGCCACCGAAGAGGAACGTGACGATGAAGCCCATCGAGAAGATCATCGGCGTCTCGAAGGACAGCTGGCCCTTCCACATCGTGCCGATCCAGTTGAAGAACTTCACGCCGGTCGGGACCGCGATCAGGAAGGTCATGAAGGAGAAGAACGGCAGCAGCACGGCGCCGGTGGCGTACATGTGGTGCGCCCACACCGCGACCGACAGCGCCGCGATCGCCAGCGTCGCCCACACGAGGCCCTTGTAGCCGAAGACCGGTTTCCGGCTGAACACCGGGAAGATCTCCGACACGATCCCGAAGAACGGGAGCGCGACGATGTACACCTCGGGATGGCCGAAGAACCAGAACAGGTGCTGCCAGAGGATCACGCCGCCGTTCGCGGGGTCGAACACGTGCGCCCCGAGATGCCGGTCCGCCAGCAGGCCCATCAGCGCCGCGGTCAGGATCGGGAAGGCGAGCAGGACCAGGATCGACGTCACCAGGATGTTCCAGGTGAAGATCGGCATCCGGTACATCGTCATGCCGGGCGCGCGCAGGCACACGATCGTGGTGATCATGTTGACCGCACCGAGGATGGTGCCCAGACCCGAGACGACCAGACCGGAGATCCACAGGTCGGCGCCGACGCCGGGCGAGTGGATCGCGTCCGACAGCGGGGTGTAGGCGAACCAGCCGAAGTCGGCCGCGCCACCCGGGGTGAGGAAGCCGGAGATGACGATCAGGCCGCCGAACAGGTACAGCCAGTACGAGAACGCGTTCAGCCGCGGGAACGCGACGTCCGGCGAACCGATCTGCAGCGGCATGATGAAGTTCGCGAACCCGAACAGGATCGGCGTCGCGTACAGCAGCAGCATGATCGTGCCGTGCATGGTGAACAGCTGGTTGTACTGCTCCTGCGACAGGAACTGCTGGCCGGGACGCGCCAGCTCGGTACGGATCAGCATCGCCATCGCGCCGCCCACCATGAAGAAGGCGAACGACGTGACCAGATACATGATGCCGATCTGCTTGTGGTCCGTGGTGCGGAACAACCGCAGCAGGTACGAACCCTTAACCGTCTCGTGCGCCGGGTATGGGCGCGTGGCGATCGGCTTGGGGGCTACGGCCGTCACTCCTGCCTCCAACACTGCAGCCTTGTGGTGGTCATTGATCGGGAATCGCCGGTCCGCGCCCGCCGTGCGGCAGGCCCATTCCGGCAATCAAGGGGATCGTAGCCCTCGCTACCGACAGTCGCTCGCACCGGCTGGCAAGATCGCGCCGTGGCCGACGAATACACCGAAGCCGCGGTCGCCGCCGCGGTGGCCGTCGCCCGGCGGTGCGGACTGCCCGCCGACGCGCCCGACGTGCTGCACGATCGCTCGAACGTGCTGGTGAGACTGGGTCCGGTGGTCGCGAGAGTGCCTGCGACGACACGGCTGGCGCGGCCCGATCCGGCCGCCTGGCTGGCCCGGGACGTCGCCCTGTCGGCCTACCTCACCGAACGTGATGTGCTGGTCGTCTCACCGACCACGGATCCCCCGGCCGGACCGCATTTCGCGCACGGTCTCCCTGTCACGCTCTGGCACCACGTCCGGCCCGATGCGGACCGCCGGTGTTCCCCCGCCGAGCTCGTGGAGTCACTCGGCCGGGTCCACGCCGCACTGCGCGGCTACACCGGTGGCCTGCCCGAACGCGGACCACTCGACGAACTGCACCGGATTCTCGACCGCCACGGCGCCACGATGGACGGCGCGGCGCCCCGGCTGCGTGCCGAGGCGGACCGCATCGCCGCGGCGATGCCCGTCGCGCCCTTGCAGGCCCTGCATGGCGACGCGCACCCGAGCAATGTGATGGTCACCTCGGCGGGCCCGTGCTGGCTCGACTTCGAGGACACCTGGCGCGGTCCGCTCGCCTGGGACCTCGCCACGTTCGCCAAGGAAACCGGCCGCGACGCCCTCGCCGCCTACCCCGGCGAAGTCGGCGAAGCCGCCTTCGCCCCCTGCCTCGAACTCCGCCGCCTCTTCGAAGTCCCTTGGCGCTACGTCATCGCCCGCCGCTTCCCGCACCGCCTCCCCGAGGCCCGCGCCGCCCTCGCCCGCTACTTCGCCTGATCACGCGAGATCTCCGCCCAATCACGCGAGTGCGCTCTCCAATCACATGAGTACGCTCCCCCAGCGCAGCCTCAGTCCTCCGGATACCACCCCAAAATCGCTTCGACGACGCCGGCCGGGTCCTCCAGCGGTGTCAGATGCCCCACCTCGGGCAGCACGACGAGTGTCGCGTCGTCCAGCGCGTCGACCATGGTGTTCGCCGCGTCCAGCGGGGTGATCGCGTCCTGCTCGCCGACGATCACCAGCGCAGGGATGTCCTTGTCCCGCAGCAGTTCGACGGAGTCCGGGCGGACCCGCATCGCCCGCGCGGCCCACGCGACGCCGACAGGCGGCTGGGCGTCGATGAGCCCACGGACCGTTTCGGTGACCTCCGGGCGTTCCGCTCGGGTCTTCTCCGACAGCAGGTTCGGCAGGTTCGCCTCGGCGAGCCAGCCCGTGACGCCCTCGGCTTCGACCCGCTCGGCGACGTCGAGCCGGGTCTGCGCCGCCTCGGGCGTGTCGGCGGTGGCCTTGGTGTCGATGAGGACGAGCCCGCCGACGCGTTCGGGGGCGAGCCGGAGCACGGCCAACGCCAGATAGCCGCCCATCGAGCAGCCACCGAGCACGACGCGGTCGAGACCGAGCCGGTCGAGCAGCGCGACGACGTCGTGAGCCGCGTCAGCGAGGCTGGGCTCGCGTTCGGTTTCCGGAAGCGGGCTGCGGCCGAGTCCACGCTGGTCGGGCGTGATCACCCGGACCCGTTCGGCGAGCGGGGCGCGCACCGGATCCCACATCCGGGCGTCGAGGGGGAAGGCGTGCAGGAGTACCAGGGGCAGATCCGTCATGGCCCGATTCTGTCGGACCCCCGCGCTAGCGTCGCGGACATGCTGATCACGACCTTCACCGAGCTGCGGACGGAACGGCTGGTGCTGCGGCCGCTACGTGAGGAGGACCGGCAGGCCATGGTGGACATCCACACCGACCCGCGGACGAACCGGTTCAACCCCGCACCACCGGATGTCGCGACGTTCTCGGAGACGTACACGGCCTGGCTGGCGCACTGGGCCGAGCACGGCTTCGGTTACCTCGCGGTGACCGAGGCAGGCGGCACGGAGGTACTGGGCGTGACCGGGGTACGGCTCCGCGAGTTCCGCGGCGAGCGGGTGCTGAACCTGGCCTACCGGTACCGGCCGTCGGCGTGGGGAAAGGGCTACGCCGCCGAGGCGGCCGCCTCGGTCGTGGACTGGTGTGCCAGGGAACTGCCCGGCATTCCGGTGCTGGCCAGTATCGCCGTGACGAACAAACCTTCGCTGCGAGTGGCGGAGCGGCTCGGATTCACTGACTACACGGAGGAGATGTACGACGGAGCATTCTCACGCCATTACCGGCGTTCTCACGACAACTGAATAAGGGCTCACCAGCGGCGATGGGGCCGCCTGCGGGCACGCGCGTCCCAGCAGGGGCGGTGCCAGTGGCGGCGATCGGCGACGGAGCCGGTCTCGTCGGCGGGCCAGACGACGACGTGCGGAGTGCCCGGCCGGATCTCGTGGTCACAGCCGGGGCAGCGGTAGACCTTGTTCGCCTGCGCGCCGGGCACGGTGCGCACGAGCCAGTCCCCGTCCACACCCGATTCGGCGCGTGCCCAGCCGGTGGCGGCACCCAGCTCGGGCTGGGCGCCACCACGGGCGTCGCGGGCACGGCCGCGGTCCGGGCGGTTGCGTCGGGGCACACCGAAACGGTAACCGCCGGGCGGATCGAGCCGGGGAACAGGCGGTGACCAGGCCGTGGCCGGGTCCGAGCCGGACTCAAGCGGCGTTCAGGCGCCCGATGATCCGCTCGTGGCTCAGCCCGTCCCAGTCGAGCCTGGCCAGGGTGCGGCCGGTACTGCGGAAGTCCTCGCCGCCGAGCGCGGACATGATCGTGATGGCGGCGTCCACCATCGGGGTACCGATCCCGGCACGGCGCGCGAGCGCCTGCAACGGCACCAGCGTGGACCGGATGTCCTCGGTGAGGAACCGGTGGTCGAGGCTGGTCGGCGCGGCGATCGTCTTGTACGGCTCGACCGTGCGGATGGCGTCGAGCAGGCAGGTGCGGGTGCAGCCGTAGTAGCGGTCGAGCAGCTCGGTCATCGGGAGCAGGCGCGCACCGTATGCCTCGGCGACCGCGGCGAACTCCGCCTCGGTCCGCTCCAGCAGGGTCACGGTGCGCGCGGACAGGCCTTCGACGTAGAAGAGCAGCTCCTCCGCGCGGTCGATGGTCCCGAGGTTGGCAAGCGCGATGGGTACATGGGCCACGGCGCCGAAATCGTGCAGGCCGCGTTCAACCGGGTTGCGGGTCACCTCGAGCATGGGGAACCACTCGCACACCAGCCCGGCGTGCCGGTCGACGGCATCGGCCGAGCTGCCGGAGAACAGGTTCCAGCCCTTGGTGCCGAGCACGGTCACCCCACCGGTCCCGTGTGGCCGGGCGGCGAACAGCGCGTCGGTCTCGACCACGTCGACGTCCGGGGCACCCGCGATCGTCAGCGCGTGGGCGAACTCGACGCTGCCGCAGAGCTTGCTGGAGAACAGGACCACGACCTGTCCCCGGGTGAGGTGCGGGGCGAGGCGCGCGGCCACCTCCGGGTAGGCGGTGGTGACCGTCGCGACGAGGACGACGGCACGACCGGCGAGGTCGGCCGGGTCGCCGGTGACAGCGCGGAGCGGGAACCGTCCATTGAGGACACCGGTCGCGGTGATCGCACGACGGCGGGCGATCTCGTCCGCCGTCCGAGGATCTCGTGTGTAGAGGTGCACGGGCAGGTCGCGTGACGCGAGGTAGGCGGCCACCGCGCGCCCCTCACCACCGGCTCCGACGACCCCGATTCCGTCCAGCACAGCCATATCGCCCACTCCGTTCCATCCGGCACGTAGTGGACAGGTCGCGCGGTCCTGGCCGGGAGTTCCCCGGCGGCAGGCGTCCCAGCAAGCAGGAAGGTCCTGCTCAGCCCTGCGCGATCACGAGCGGTACGAGCTGTTCGGCGGTGGTGAGCGAGCCGTGCTGGCCGATCAGCGAGGACTCGACGGCTTCGGCGAGTTCCCGCACCATGCCGAACCGGCCGCGCGCCGCCGCGACGACGTCACCGATCCGTGGCCGGACGCGATCGCTCACGGTGTGCCCGAACCAGCCCGCCTCGATCGCTTCGTCCCGTGAGCGCACCCAGGCGCGGTCACCGATCACCTCGCGCCACGCGGCGAGCACGTCTTCGGCGGCACCTGGCTCGGCGTAGACGTGCCGGGCCCGGACCTCACCGCCGATCGCGCGAACACCGGAGAGCAGATCCGGGGTCTCGTCGATGTCGAGCACGCCGTCGACGGCGACCATCCCGTGGTCGGCGACCACGGCGAGCAGCGCGCCAGGCGGCAGACCGTCCACAAGGGACTCGACGAGCCGGTCCACCTGGCGCAGCTGCATGCGCCAAGCCGTCGAGCCCGGGCCGTACAGATGCCCGAGCATGTCGACTTCGTTGTGGTAGGCGTAGCAGAACGCCCTGCCTTCGGCGAGCACGTCGAGGGTGCGGGCGGCGAGGTCGCCGAGCGCGTGGACTCCGGCATAGCGGGCACCGCGCTGCGTCGCGCGAGTCAGCGCGGTGTCGGCGAACTTCGCCGAGGACACCACGGCGGAGTCGATCCCGGCTGCCGCAGCGCGTTCGAACGTGGTCTGCAGGGGCTGGACCTCACGGGGCGGCAGCGCGCCCCGGAGGTCACCGCCGTTCTCGTGGCTGCACCAGCGCAACGCGTTGAGCACACCGGTTCCCGGCATCTCGAACGTGTAGCCGACCATGCCGTGCTCACCGGACGCGAGCCCGGTGCCGATCGCGGCGAGCCCGGCGGCGGTCGTGGCAGGGAATCCGACGCGGAGCTGTCGCTGGGCGAGTTCCGCCAGCACCGGCGCGTCCGCGGCGTGCTCGTGGAGCAGTTCCCAGCCGAGCCCGTCGATCAGCAGCACGGCGGCGCTGCGGCTTTCCGGCAGCGTCAGCGTGTTCACGAACTCACTGACGCCGACGGCGGCGAGCAAGGACGGGACGACCTGGCCCAGATGCGGGATTCCGGTGATCTGCGGTGGTTCCACCCGCCCAGCTTCCCACCTCGCCCCCGGCCGGTGATAATTCTTTCCATGCCGACCTACGCCTACCGCTGCCGGGAATGCACCGAGACGTTCGAACTGCTGCGGCCGATGAGCGAGTCGAGTGCTCCCGCGGTCTGCCCGGACGGGCACGCCGACACCGTCAAGCTGCTGACGACCGTCGCGCTGACCGGCGCGGCGGGTGGGTCAGCCGCGCCGGCCCCGGCGGGCGGCGGTTGCTGTGGTGGCGGCTGCTGCGGTTAGCAGGCCTTCAGCGCCTGGTCGAGGTCGTACCAGAGGTCTTCGACGTCCTCGAGCCCGACCGACATCCGGATCAGCCGGTCGGTGACCCCGGCGCCGCGCCGGTCCGCCGCGTCGACGATGCGATGGCTGATCGACGCCGGATGCTGGATCAGCGTGTCGACGCTGCCCAGGCTGACCGCCGGGGTGACGAGCCGGACCGCACCGATCAGCGCGTGCGGGTCGCCGTCTACCTCGAACGCCACCAGCGGCCCGCCGAGCCGCGGGTAGTGGACGGACCGGACAGCGGGGTGCGCAGCCAGGCGCTCGGCGAGAACGGCCGCCGTCGCGGAGGCGGCGTTGACCCGCAGCGGGAGCGTGGAAAGCCCGCGCAGCAACAAATATCCGGCGAGCGGGTGCAGGACCCCGCCGGTGGCGAACCGGATCTGCCGCAGCCTGCCCGCCTCCTCGGCGTCGCACGCGACCACCCCGCCCATGACGTCCCCGTGCCCGCCGAGGAACTTCGTCGCGCTGTGCAGCACGATGCGCGCGCCGTGCCGGCCGGGCCGTTGCAGCACCGGTGTCGCGAAGGTGTTGTCGACCAGCAGCGGAACATCGCCGCAGATCTCGGCGAGCGCGGCGATGTCGACCTCGCGCAGCGTCGGGTTCGCCGGCGTTTCAACGAACACGAGCCCGGTGTCCGGCCGCAGCGCGGCGGCGAGGTCCTCCGGCGCGGTCCAGGTGACTTCGGTGCCGAGCAGCCCGGAACCGAGCAGGTGATCGGAACAGCCGTAGACCGGGCGCACCGCGACGACATGGCGCTTTCCTTGCGCCACCGCGGAAAGCAAGCAGGCCGATACCGCGGCCATCCCGCTGGCGAACGCAACCGCCTGTTCGAAACCCTCGAGTTCGGCAAGCGCTTTCTCGAAGCGCTCGACGGTCGGGTTCCCGATCCGGCCGTACACCGGCATCCCGGACGCGACGGCGCCGGTGGCGAACTCGTCGATCCGCCGGGCCTCGTCGGCGCTGTCGCGAGAGGGGTAGGTGGTGGACAGATCGAGCGGGACGGCGTGCACGCCCAGGTCCGTGAGGTCTTCACGGCCGGCGTGGACGGCTCGCGTACGCAGTGCGGTCATGCCGTCATGGTCGAGCTTCTATCGGAGAATATGCAATATTCTCGGATATGATTCGCCGATGACGTCTTCTGTCGAACTCAGCCCGGTTGATCTCGAGATTTTGCGGCTCCTGCAGAACGACGCCCGGATGTCGAACAAGGACCTGGCGGCCGCGGTCGGCATCGCCCCGTCGACCTGTTTGGACCGCGTCGCGCGGCTGCGCGAGACCGGCGTGATCACCGGGCAGCGCGCGCAGGTGGACGCGGCCAAGCTCGGCCGCCCGCTGGAAGCGTTCCTCTTCGTCCAGGTGCGCCCGCACCGCCGCCCGCTGGTGGACCGGTTCATCGAGCACCTGCTCGCCCAGCCCGAGGTCCGCGCCGTCTACCACCTGACCGGCCCGGACGACTTCCTCGCCCACGTCGCGACCAGCTCGGCCGCCGAACTGCAACGCCTGGTCCTGGACGAACTGACCGCGCGCGACGAGGTCGCCCGGGTGCACACCAACCTCGTCTTCCAACACTGGTCCGGCGGCCCGCTCCTCCCACCTGCCTGACCGTCGCTTCGCCCGCCGCCTTGCGCCCCAATGAGGTTTTGTCAGTAGTGGTCGGTTGCGTTCGGCACGGGCGACGGCTGTTGCGGGCTTTTCGCGCTGGTCAGCGACGTCGCGAATGGTCCATGGGGGACGTTCACCGCCCCCAACGGAGTGGACCGCCCCGGGTTTCATGAAGGCAACAGCCTCCATGAAACCCGGGGCGGTCCATGGCGTTCGGTGCGTCCAACGCCGGTCGCGAATAAACAA
>NZ_JBHYIK010000135.1:0-5902 GCF_042739735.1 Amycolatopsis sp. NPDC059027
CCTTACGGGCGTCAGACGCCCGTAAGGTGGCCTTAACGGCATGTCAGCCGCCTACAGTGCCGAGCACTGGCCCGCGGCGGGACCGCGGACGGTGTTGCCCAGCGCGTAGTCGGTCGGCGCGGGCGTGTTGCCCGTGCAGGCCAGCGGACCGCCGATGGAACTCGACGTCACCACCGGGCCCCGGTTGCCGGTCAACGCCAGCGGGCCGCCGATCTCGGCCCGCTCGATCGACACCGTGCCGGTGGACCCGGTGATCGACACCGGTCCGCCCACCTTCGTCCCGACCAGGACGACCTGGTCGGCGCCCGAGGCCGACAGCGGCCCGGAGATCGTCCCGCCGTGTGCCACCAGGCTCGCCCCCCGCGCCACCGTCACCGGGCCGGTCACCGTCGCGTCCTCCAGGCACGTCGTGCCGCCCGACACCGTGAGCGGGCCTTGGTGGGTGCCGGTGACGGTCTGCGTGCACGCGGCGTCCGGCTTGCCGAGCAGCTCGACCTCGGACAGCGACGCCGTCCCGCCGGTGGTCGCGGTGACCTCCAGCCGGTAGTAGCTGTAGTGCGCGGGCTTGGCCACCTTGAACGACCGCGTCTGCTGCCGCCAGGCGAACGACTGGTTCGCCTGCTCGTCCGCGACCGCCCACGTCTTGCCGTCGTAGGAACCCTTCAGCACCCAGCCCTGCACGTCTCCGGCGCCCTTCGGCGAGGTCAGCGTGTAGTGCGTGACCGCCTCCTTCGACGACTTGAGCTGGTACTGCACCGCACCCGTGACACGCGCTTCGGTCCGCGACGTGTTGTCGAACAACGCCGAGGCGTCCGAACCGTCCGAAGTGGACACCGTGCCCCTGCCGGGCCCGGTCTCGTCGTGCAGCGGTGCCGGCACCGCGTCACCGGTGGTGATGGACTTCGGCGCGTCGTTCGGGCCGGTGCCCCACTTCGACGGGTTCGGGCCCATCTCGAAGTCGAGCGTCCCGCCACGAGCCAGCAGGTCCTGCGACAGCGACGTCGAGGTGTAGGGCTTGCCATTCACCTTCAGCGACTGGACGTAGACGTTCTTCGCGTTGTTCTTCGGCGCGTTGATCACCAGGTCCTTACCGCCGCCGAGGTGAATCGTCGCCTTCGTGAACAGCGGCGAACCGATCGCGTAGTCCGGGCTGCCCATCTGCAGCGGGTAGAAGCCCAGCGCGCTGAAGACGTACCAGGCCGACATCTCGCCGTTGTCCTCGTCGCCCGCGTAGCCCTGCCCGATTTCGCTGCCGCTGTAGAGCCGCGAGAGCGCTTCGCGCACCTTC
This sequence comes from Amycolatopsis sp. NPDC059027, assembly GCF_042739735.1. NCBI lineage: Bacteria > Bacillati > Actinomycetota > Actinomycetes > Pseudonocardiales > Pseudonocardiaceae > Amycolatopsis > Amycolatopsis sp. NPDC059027. The sequence continues at coordinate 1,289 of NZ_JBHYIK010000135.1, forward strand.
GCCTGCGTCTTCGACGGCTGACCCGCGTAGTCGTACATGTAGAGAATGTGGTGCGAGGGCTGGTTGGAGTGGCCGTACTGGCCCATCCGCACGTCCCGCGCCTCCCGCATCTCGTGGATCGTCCCGCCATAGGAGCCAGGGAAGTTCGCGGTCTCCTGATCGGCGAAGAACGCGTCCAGCTTGGCCGCCAGTTTGTCCTTGCCGCCGTAGAGGTTGGCCAGGCCCTGCCCGTCCTGCGGCACGGTGAAAGCCATGTTCCAGCCGTCGGTCTCGGTGTAGTCCCCGCCCCACACGCGCGGGTCGTACTCGGCCTTCGACCGGGTCGGCTTGCCGCCGGCGTCCTTGCCCTGGAAGAACCCGACGCTCGGATCGAACAAGTTCACGTACTGCTGCGCCCTGCTGGTGAAGTACTCGTAGTTCTCCAAGTACTCCGCCTTGCGCGGGTCGTTCGCCGCGGCCTCGTCATAGAGCTTCTTCGACAGGTTCGCGATGCCGAAATCGTTGACATAGCCCTCGATCGCCCACGAGAAACCCTCACCGGTGGTGTTGGGCGTGTACCCGAGGAAGATCGACTGGTCCAGCCCCTTCCGGCCGACTGCCGAGTTCGGCGGCGTCACCGTCGCGTTCTTCACCGCCGCGTCGTAGGCCGACTTGACGTCGAAGTTGCGCACACCCTTCAGATAGGCGTCGGCGAACGCGACGTCCGAGCTGGTCCCGGTCATCAGGTCCGCGTACCCGGGGGAGGACCAGCGGGCGATCCAGCCGCCGTCGCGGTACTGCTGCACGAACCCGTCGACCATCTTGCCCGCCATGTCCGGGCTCAGCAGCGAGTACGCCGGCCACGTCGTGCGATAGGTGTCCCAGAACCCGTTGTTGACGTACATCTGCCCGTCGACGATCTTCGACCCGGTCTGGGTCGGACTGTCCACACCGGACTTCGGTGACACCGGGCTCGCGTACCTGTACGCGGGCTTGTCGGTGGTGCCGGTGTTCTCGAACGCGGAGTTCGGGTAGAGGAACAGCCGGTACAGGTTCGAGTAGAGCGTCGTGAGCTGGTCCTTCGACGCGCCCTCGACCTCGATCACCTTCAGCTGGTCGTCCCACGCCCGCTGCGCGGCATCGCGCACCGAGTCGAACGTCGCCGCCGGGGTGATCTCCTGCGCCAGGTTCTTCTTCGCCTGCTCCACACTGATCAGCGAAGTCGCGATCCGCATCTGCACCGTCTTCTCGGCACCGGCGTCGAACCGCAGGTACCCGGTCACCTTGTCGCGGCCCTGCCCGGTGAGCTTGCCGCCCGCCGTGACCGGCTTGTCGAACGTCGCGTAGACGAACATCCGGCCCGCCCCGGCGGACGCGCCGGTGTCGGTGTAGCCGGACAGTGTGCCGGTCGCGGTGTCGAGTGTCAGCCCGCCCGAGTTGGTGGCGTTGTCGAAGACCAGGCTGGAGTCGTTGCCAGGGAAGGAGAACCGGAACATCGCCGCGTGGTCGGTCGGCGCGATCTCGGTCTGGATCCCGTTCTGGAACCGCACGCCGTAGTAGTGCGCCCGTGCCGTCTCGTCGCTGTGCTTGAACGGCAGCGCCCGCGCGTCGCGGTTCGCGTCCGGCACCCCGGCGGCCGCCGACGGCATCACCTGGAAGGCCTGCCGGTCACCCATCCACGGACTCGGCTCGTGACTGACACTGAACGCCTGCAACTGCGGGAGATTCTGGGCGTTGTTCTGCGAATGGTAGTTGTACAGCCACCGGGGTGTGCCGTTCTGGTCGGCACTCGCGTCGGTCACCGGGGTCCAGAAGTTGAACCCGTGCGGGACCGCCGTCGCCGGGAAGTTGTTGCCCCGGGAAAACGTGCTGTTCGCCAGCGTGCCGCGGGTGGTGATCACGTTGTCACTGGGCCGTTTGCTCGCCGGCGGCGTCGGCGTCGCGGATATCTTGACGTCGTCGAGCCAGCCCTGGAAGTTGCCGGGGCCGTTCGGGTTGTCGTAGCCGACCAGGATCCGCGAGATCGTCTTGCCCATGGCCACCGTGCCGATCAGCGACCGCACCAGGTTCCACTGGTTGGCATAGAGGATCTTGCTCGCTCCCTGGCCCTCCGGCGTCAGCGGGAAGCCGTACTGGTCGGTCGCGCCCAGATCGCGCAGGTAGGTGCCGTCGGTGAACGCCAGGTCGATCGCGACGTTCGTGCTCGGGTACTTCAGATCGCCGGTGATGAACTGCGGCTGGACCTTGTAGGACAGCTCCGTCGACGCGGTCACCGGGATGTCGACGGCGAAGATCCTGTTGTAGGACCAGCCGTGTCCGGTCGCGGTCTGGGTGCCCGAGTAGCGGAACGCCTTCGCCCCGGTGAACCCGGCGCGGTTCTTGTTCGTGTACCCGCTGGTCGGGCCGCTGTCGGTGAAGCTGCGCATGTTCGGCAGCGGTGGCGGCGCCGGATCGTCGTTGGCCAGCAGCAGCTCGGCGAGCTGCATGATCGGGGCGCCGTTGTTCGCGGTGACGTTCAGCCGGTAGAACTTGAACGCCGCGCTCGGCGCCGCGAGCTTGTAGCCCTTCTCCTGCAACCGCGCGGTGAACGACTGTCCACTTTGCTTGTCCACATCGGACCAGGCGGTACCGTCGTTGCTGCCCTGCAGCGTCCAGTCCTTCGGGTCCCGCTCCGGCACGTCGTTGGCCGAGGTCAGCGCGTAGTGCGTGATCGACGTCGGCGCCGAGAGCGCGATCTGCGCCCAACCGGTCGGCTGCCAGGACAGCCACTTCGTGTCCGGGGAGCCGTCGACCAGGTTCGCGACGACCTCACCGCCGCCCGTGTTCTCGTTGCTCGCGGTCGTCTCGGTCACCTTGCCCCGGATGTCGCCGGGGATCGCGGTCCCGTTCGCGCCGTTGACCCCCGAGGACCGCGGCTTGCCCGCCGCGTCGGTGTCAACGGTGTCGGTCCACGACGGCTGCGGATCCGACGGTTCGAAGGAGGAGGAGAAATCGGGGGGCTGGGTGTCCGCGGCCGCGGTACCGGTCGCCGGGAGAACGGCCAGTCCGGTGGCGGCGACCACGGCGACCAGGGTCGCGTGGACGGATCTGACGCTTCGGGGCATCGTTGCACCAAGCTTTCTTCCAAGGTCTGCGTGGCGCGCCGTGCGGGCGGGGGCCGGCGGCGCGAAGGAAGCGAAACCCGGTTCTGACATCGATGTCAAGACTTCGGGCGCAAACCTGGCCGAAAACGGACAGCGCGGGCCGTGCCCGCTGGTCCGTCGAGCGGACGACGGGATCAGGCGGAGCGTGTCTCGTGACAGTCCGGCGGCAACGGCGTCGCGGCGCGGCCGGGCGTCCCGGCGCGGAGCGCGAAGAACTGCCAGCCGAGGAAACCCAACGCCAGCAACAGGTAGCTGTTGCCGATCACATGCTCCAGCGGTCCCCAGGTCAGCTCGCGGAACCCCTGCGAGGGCAGGAACGAATGCGGCGCGACGACGAAAACCGCGACGACGGCCACCAGTCCCGTCACCGCTCGGCGGCTCGTGGCGCGGGCAGCGAGCAGGATGGTCGCGGGGACGATCCACACCCAGTGGTGCGACCACGAGATGGGGGAGCACACGAGCACCGCCGCCGCGTTCAGCAGGAACGCCGTCGGCCGGTCGGCCCGGAGCATGGCGCCCGCCGCGAGCAGCAGCGCGGCCAGGGTCGCGATCGCGACGAGGACGAGCGTGGGCACGGCAGGCAGCCCGAGCCGGTGCAGCGCGCCCTGGATCGTCTGGTTGGTGGCGAAGATCGAGCCGCTCATCCCCGAAGCCCCGGTCAGCCCGCCGCCGAACCAGTAGGCCCACGACGCCTGCGGCGCCACCACGAACCCGGCCAGACCCGCGGCCAGGAAGGTCACGACGGTGGTCACCGCGGCCCGGAAATCCCGCCTCAGCAGGAAAAACAGGAGAAAACCGGCCGGAGTGATCTTCACGGCCGCGGCCAGGCCCAGCAGCACTCCGCGCGGCAGGCGGGTCTTCGGTCCCAGACAGTCGAAGACCACCAGCGCCATGAGCACGAGGTTGACCTGTCCGAACCACAGCGTCTCGCGGACCGGTTCGAACGCGAGAGCCGCTGCCCCGGCGAGTACCGCGGCGAGGAGGGCGGTGCGGCGGGAGGCGTGTGGCCGGACCACGACGTAGACGGTCGTGCCCAGCGCCGTCAGCGAGATCCCGAGCATCAGCACGGCACCCACCGGCGTCGGCAGCACCGTGAACACGAGGAACACCATCGCCGCGAAGGGCGGGTAGATGAACGGCAGCGCGAATCCGCCCCGGGTCGGGGGAAGCGCGCCGTAGATGTCGTCGCCATGGGCCAGTGCCCGCGCGCCGAACCGGTACACCTCCAAGTCCACCGGCCACATCGTGCAGACGAGCGTGAGCACCCCGGCGGTCACCACCATCGCCGCCGTGAGCAGAGCGATCACCGCCCAGCGGCGAGTGCCGGCCTGATCGAGCCACTTGCACAGCACCCCGGCGAGCGACGCCGGCCCTTCTCGTCCCCGAATCACCCCGCGATCATCCCGGTGGGGTCGCGCCGCCGTGTCGTGGGGGCCAACGGCCCGGTGCCGGTCGCTCCCGCGGTGGGTGCGGTGGACCTGCCAACGAACCC
>NZ_JBHYIK010000135.1:5912-11052 GCF_042739735.1 Amycolatopsis sp. NPDC059027
CGGCGGCGGGGGGGGGGGTCGGGCGGGGGGGCGGGCCCCCCCACACCCCCCCCCCGCCCCCCCCCGGCCCAGCCCCACACCCGCCGCGCGCGGCACCCACCCCGCCCGCGTCGCGACGACTGGAGAACGGTGGTCGCCCGCGTAGTAAACCGTGCGGGCCCGGGAGGGGTCCCACGGTATAAACAACCTGGTGAGCACTCATTCCACCGGCCAGAACCGGATCACCGACGCCGACCTCGCCAAGACCGCCCTCGCCGCCGGGGATCCCACCGGCTGGTTCGAACAGCTCTACGCGGCCGCCGAAAACGGTGAAGCCGTCGTCCCGTGGGCGCGGAACGAGCCCAATCCCGAACTCGCCTCCTGGGCCGCGGCCCATCCGGGCGGAGGCCGCCGCGCGCTCGTCGTCGGCAGTGCCTTCGGCGACGACCCCGAAGTCCTCGCGGCCGCCGGGTACGCCACCACCGGCTTCGACGTCGCCGCCACCGCCGTCACGGCCGCACAGCGCCGGTTCCCGGACTCGACGGTGGACTACCGCGTCGCGGACCTGCTCGCGCCACCACCCGAATGGCGCCACGCGTTCGACCTCGTCGTCGAGATCATCAACGTCCAGGCCATGCCCCGCGACGTCCGCGCGAAGGCCATCGCCTCCGTCGCGGGCTTCCTCGCCCCCGGCGGCACCGCACTGGTCTGCGAGGTCGCCGAGGAGAGCGTCGACACCGCCGGCGGCCCGCCATGGCCGCTCAACCGCGCCGAGGTCGAGTCCTTCGCCCAGGACGGCGTCCGCCTGGTCAGCATCGAACCCATCCGGGACAACTCCCGCTGGTGGGCCGAGTTCACCCGGTAAACACGCGAGATCTCCCTCCAGTCACGCGAGATCTCCGCCTGCGCACATGAGCCCGCTGGAGCACGTTGGGCGATCTCACGTGCTCCAGCGGGGATCTCGCGTGATCAGGCGGAGAACTCGCGTGATCGGAGGCGTCAGACCTCGGTGAGGAAGCGGGTCAGCACGCGTTCGCCGAAGCGCAGGCCCTCGACCGGGACCCGCTCGTCGACGCCGTGCGCCATCGCGCGGTAGGGGAAGCCTTCCGGCAGCGAAAGCGGGGCGAAGCCGTAGCAGTCGATGCCCAGCTTGCTGAACGCCTTCGCGTCCGTCCCGCCGCCCATGCAGTACGGCACGACGACGGCCTCGGGGTCCTCGGCACGCAGCGCGCCGGCCATCGCGTCGAACCACGGCGAGTCGACCGGCGCCTGCACCGGCCCCTGATGCGCGACGAACTCCCGCTCGACACCCTCGCCGAGCAGCTTGTCCAGCTCGGCGAGGGTCGCTTCCTCGGTGCCCGGCAGCACCCGCACGTCCACCTGCGCGGTCGCGGTGCTCGGGATGACGTTCACCTTGTACCCGGCCGACAGCATCGTCGGGGTGGTGCTCACCCGCACCGTCGGCACCACCAGCGCGCCCGCCGGGCCGAGCCGCGCGACCGTACCGTCCACATCGGACAGATCGACGGGGACACCGAGCGCGTCCCCTGTCCGTTCGAGGAAGGCACGCACCGTCGGCGTCAGCTCGACCGGCCAGCGGTGCGAGGCGATCCGCTGCAGCGCGCCCACCAGCCGGATCACCGCGTTCTCGTCGTTGGGCCGGGAGCCGTGCCCGGCGCGGCCGCGTGCGGTCAGCCGCAGGTGCGCGGTGCCGCGTTCGGCCGTGGCCACCGGATACAGCCGCACCGTCCGGCCGCCGGCGGCCGGGACCGGATAGGTGTAGCCGCCGGACTCGCTGATCGCCGCCGCGCAGCCCTCGAACAGCTCGGGGTGCTCCTCGACCAGCCAGTGCGCGCCGAACTCCCCGCGATCCTCCTCGTCGGCGACGAACGCCAGCACGATGTCGCGGCGCGGCCGCAGCCCGGAGGCGACGGCGGCGAGCACCATGGCGCAGAAGTCCTTCATGTCCACCGCGCCCCGGCCCCACAGGAACCCGTCGCGCACCTCGCCGGAGAACGGTGACACCGACCAGTCCGCGGCGTCCGCGGGCACCACGTCGAGATGGCCCTGCGCCAGCAACGCGGGCAAAGCCGGGTCGGTACCCGGAATCCGGGCGACCACATTGGACCGTCGCGGCGCGCGCTCCAGGATCTTCGACGGGACCCCGGCCGCGTCGAGCAGCCCGGCCACGTATTCGGCGGCCTCGCGCTCGCCCTCGGAGTCACCGTCCCCGCGGTTGGTGGTGTCGAACCGGATCAGGTCCGCGCACATTTCGACGACGTCAGCCATAGATGCCCTGCACCGCCCCCGCCGCGATCGCGGTGACCACCTTGAACGCCTTCATCGCCTCGGTCATGTTCGGCGCGTCGAACCCGACCCGGCGCACCCCGATCTGTTCCACGGTCGGGATCACCGCGGTGGCCTGCGCGAGATGGCTCGCGTCGAACTCGACCTCGATCCGGTGCGAACCCGGTGCGGGCGTGGACTTTCCCGCCCGCTTCATCGACTCCGCAGCCGCCTCGGACAGCAGTTCCGCGGTCCGCGCGGGCGGCAGGCAGATCGCCGCGTACCGGCTGACACACTCCTTCACCGGCACCAGCTCGGCGTCCGGTGCGTAGTCCCGTGCGTCTTCACACGTCAGGTCGTCTCCGGAAACCAGCAGGACCGGGACGCCGTATTCGGCGGCCATCGCCGCGTTGAGCCTGCCCTCGCTCGCCGGGACGTCGTCCAGCCACACCCCGGTGATCTGGTTCTCCAGATAGGTGTGCGACAACACGCCGTCGAACCCCGCTCCGGCGTGGTAGCCGAGGAAGACGACACCGTCCACACCCGAGTCGATGCCCTGCATCATCGACAGCGGCTTGTGCCGCCCGGTCAGCATCCGCGCGCGCCCGTCGAGGTCCTCCAGCAGCAGGTTCCGCTGCGAGGAATGCGCTTCGTTGACCAGCACGTCCGTGGCACCGGCGTCGAACAATCCGGCGAGCGTCGCGTTGACGTCCCCGGTGAACAATTTTCGGAACCGCTGCCACTGCGGCGTGCCGGGGATGACGTCGTCGGTCCAGGTGACCCCCGTCGCGCCTTCCATGTCCGCCGAGATCATGATCCGCATGCGACGCACTTTAGTCACGGCTTGGCATTGACGGGTGGCAATCGTTGACACCGGCGGCGCGCGAGTGGTTACTTTTGCGCCTTGGGGTCGAGTGATCTAGACAAATTGGGGTGGTTATCGGTGCACTCTCGCCGAAGGACGGGTAGACGGCGCATCAGCCGAGCGGGAGCGGCGGTCGCCGCGGGAATCCTGGCGATGCTGCCGCTCGCCGTACCCGCCCAGGCCCAGCAGGGCAAGACGCTGCGGGTGGCGCTGATCACCGGGATCGACCACCTCAACCCGTTCACCGCGACGCTGCTCGCGGCCACCCAGGTGGGCAGGTTCAACTACGAGTTCCTGACCACCCCGTCGGCCGAGAAGGCCGAGCCCGCGCCCGCGCTCGCCGAATCGTGGACGACCTCACCGGACAAGCTGACCTGGACGTTCAAGATCCGCCAGGGCACCAAATGGTCCGACGGCCAGCCCGTGACGGCCAAGGACCCGGCGTTCACGTTCAACCGGATGCTCACCGACGAGACCGCGCGCACCGCCAACGGCAGCTACGTCTCCAGCTTCGAGTCGGTCTCGGCGCCGGACGACAGCACACTGGTCATCAAGACCAAGACCCCGCAGTCGACGGTGTCGCTGCTGGACGTCCCGATCGTCCCGGAACACGTGTGGGCGCCGATCAAGGACCTGAACGACCCGAAGACCGACACCGCCGCGGTCGTCGGGGTCGGCAACGGCCCGTACCTGCTGTCGGAGTACAAGCAGAACGAGTACGTCAAGTTCAAGGCCAACAAGAACTACTGGCGTGGCGCGCCCAAGGTCGACGAGCTGCAGTTGCTGGTGTTCAAGGACGCCGAAGCGGCGGTGAACGCGCTGAAGCAGAACGAGGTCGACGTCATCAACCGGCTGACCCCGACCCAGTTCGACGCGCTCAAGGGCCAGCCGAACATCGCCACCAACAAGGCACCGGGCCGCCGCTACGACGAGGTGAACATCAACTTCGGCGTGCAGAACGCGGACAACCAGCCGATCGGCAACGGCAACCCGGCGCTCAAGGACGTCCGCCTGCGCAAGGCCATCGCGCAGGCCATCGACCCGAAGACCATTGTGGACAGGGTGATGGGCGGCTACGCGCAGATGCCCGGCGGCATCATCCCGTCGGTCTTCTCCGCCTACCACTGGGATCCGGCCGACACCGAACGGACGAAGTTCGACCTCGCCGCGGCGAACGCGACGCTGGACGCGGCCGGATACGTCAAGGGCGGCGACGGCGTCCGCAGCGTGCCCGGAGGCGGACGGCTCGAACTGCGCCTCGCCGGCCACGCCAGCCGACCGTATGACCAGCGAGCCACCCAGTACATCACCGGCTGGCTCAAGGACATCGGCATCTCGGTGCGCCAGGAGCTGGTCTCCGACGAGGAACTCAACGACCGCAGCAACGCGGGCAACTACGACCTCTACATCGGCGGCTACTCCACCAACCCCGACCCGGACTCGGTGCTGTCGCTGCACACCTGCTCGGCGCGGCCGAACGCGCAGGGCAAGGGCGCCAACACCGACACGTTCTTCTGCGACCCCCAGTACGACGACCTGTACGCCAAACAGCTCGCCGAGACCGATCTCGCCAAGCGCGCCGAGTACACCAAGCAGGCGCAGGCCAGGCTGGCCAGTCAGTACGTGAACGTCGTGCTCGACTACCAGAACGTGCTGGAGGCCTACCGGTCGGACACCTTCGCGTCGTTCACCAAGCAGCCGCAGCCCGAGGGCCAGATCCTCGAACAGAGCGGCTACTGGGGCGTCTACGGCGCCACCCCTGCCGGACAGCAGGCGGCGTCGAACGACAGCGGCGGTGGCAACACCGGGCTGTGGATCGCCCTCGGCGCCGTCGTGGTCGTCGTGCTCGTCGGCGGCGGCGTGCTGATCGGCCGTCGTGGCCGCAACGCGGACGACCGGGAGTAGCAAGGCTTTGACGCAGACAATCACTCCCGGTCCCGGGGGGGGGGGGGGGGGGGGCCCGCGCGCCACCCCCAGACCGAGAGCGCCACCCCCGCGGGGAGCGCTACA
>NZ_JBHYIK010000136.1:0-1347 GCF_042739735.1 Amycolatopsis sp. NPDC059027
AATTCTTTGTGGGGGGCCCCTGTTGCGGCGCTAGCCTTACCGGGCCGGGTAAAATCTTAATGTTTTCGGGGGGCCAACCCCCCAGACCCCTGCCGGGGGCACGCCCCCGGACCCCCGTCCGCGTGGCTCGATTGGTTCGTATGCTGACACGTTGAGTCCACAGTCGTGTCGGCACTGTCTTGTCAGCGGCCTGGGTTCGCGGCCACCGCCTCCGGCTCGGCGACGTTCTTGTGGCGCGGCCGCAGCCTGCCGTGCGCGGCGAGGATGCCGAGCACGACGAGCACGGCGCCCACCGGCTGGTTCCAGCTGAGCGGTTCGTCGAGCACCACGATTCCGAGCAGCACGCCGACAACGGGTGTGAGGTAGGTCACTGCCGACGCGTTGGCGGCGCCCCACGCGGCGATGATCGAGGCGTTCCAGACGTAGGCGATCCCGGTGCCGAACACGCCGAGCGCGAGCATGCTGAGCACGACCGCGAGGCTCAGGTGCACCGGCGTGCTCGCGACGACGGGCACGAGCAGTCCGAGAATCACCGTGGCGAAGGCGGTTTGCCCGAACGCGATGGTCACCGGGTCGATGCCGCGCGGGGACACGAACCGGCGCATGTAGACGAACGAGCAGCCGTAGCACGTCGTCGCACCGAGGCACGCGAGTTGCGCGGTGAGCTGGTGTGAGACGTCGATGCCCTGCCACACGCCGACGATGGTGAGCACGCCGAGGAAACCGAGCAGCAGCCCCAGGATCCGGGGCGGGGTCAGCCGTTCCGTACGCAGCGCGGCCGCGGCGATGAGCATCGTGATGAGTGGCGTCGTGGCGTTGAAGATGCTGGCCAGCCCGGAGGAAATGTACTGCTCGGCCCAGGAGAACAGCAGAAACGGGATGACGCACAGCAGGACGGCGACGACCGCGAGGTGGCCCCACAACGCCGGGTCACGGGGGAGTGGCCTACGGCGGAGGAGCAGCACCGCGAGCAGAGCCAGTGCGCCGAACCCGGCTCTCGCCAGCGCCACCTGCGCGGGGGCGAGACCGGTGAGACCGACCTTGATGAACAGGAAACTCGCGCCCCACACCGTCGCCAGCAGCGCGAACCGCGCGGCGATGCCGAAACGTCCCACCAGACCTCCCGCTTCGTGACTTCTCGCGGTCAGTCAACGATCTTCAGGCGGTTACTGGCGAGTGGTTTTCGGACATCACGCTGGTCGGCGGTGGCGAGTGTGGTGGGTCTGACGGCGGGCGCCGCGGGGCGGGGGCGGGGGGGGGGGCCGCCCCCGGCCCCGGGGGGCGGCGCGCCCCCGCGACGGGGTCGCCCCACACGCACAGGCGCAGCCCGCCCCACCGCGCGGGTGG
>NZ_JBHYIK010000136.1:1357-11025 GCF_042739735.1 Amycolatopsis sp. NPDC059027
CTGGGCGGTGTTGTCGCTTGTGTGTTCGCTATTGGGGGGGGGGGGTGAGGGCTTGTCGTCCCTGTTACCGGGGCACGGGGGGTGTGGGGCGGGGGGGGGCCCCCGCCGGCGGGCCGGGCGTCACCGGCCCTCCGGGCCTGGGGCTCCGCGGTCCCGAGGTAGCGGCTCACCTCGGCCGGACTGTCCGCGGCGAACTCGGTCCGGGTGAATCTGGTTTCCCCGGCGAACCGCACCCCGGCGAAATCGGTGTCTCCGGCGAACCTCGCGTTGTCGAACCTGGTGAATCCGGCGAACTTCGAGCCGCTGAACCAGGCGTCATCGTCGAACCTCGCGTCGTCGAACCCGACGCTCCTGGCGAACTCGGCCGCACCGAAATCAGCCTCTCCGGCGAACCTTGCCCGGTCGTACCAGGTCTCCGCGGTGAACTTCGCTCTGGTGAAGTTGGTGTCCGCATCGAACTTCACGTCGTCGAACCTGGTCTCACCGGCGAACTCCGTGTCTTCGAAGTCGGCGTCCTCGGCGAACTCCGCCTTGGCGAACCCGGCGTGTCCGGCGAACTTCGCCTTCCTGAACATGGTGTATTCGGTGAACCGGGCCCCGTCGAACCTGGTGTCCCCGGCGAACCGTGTTCCGGCGAACCAGGCGTGTCCCGTGAAGCTTGCTCCGGCGAACCCGGCGTCCCGGGCGAACTTCGCTCGGTCGAACGTGGTTTCTCCGGTGAACCTCGTGCCGGCGAACCGGCCGTCGTCGACGCGGCAGTGCTGGAGGTCGAAGTCGATGAGCGTGGCGCCGGTGAGATCGAGGCTGATGCCGTCCCAGAAGGTGGCGACCGGGTGGTTCTCGTCGCCGGACCGGAGATGCCGGGTGAGAAGTCGTTGAGCGGTAAGGCGCACTTCACGTTCCTGCCGGGCGTCGTCGTCCCGGCTCCACGCGGGCGCTGGGGGAGCGCTGCGAGCCGACCGGGCCGGAGCAGCCCGCGTCACGGGGGAGGCCGGCAATGGGCGGCGCACCCCCAGCTTGCGACCAGTGGGCATGCCAGGCGGGGTGTAGGGGGCCCGCAGGTAGGCGCAGACGACGTCGACGATGGTCTGTCGTTGGTCGGGATTGTTCTGAGCGACGCGTTCGAGGGCGTAAAGGCCACCGTGACGGACCGCGGCCTTGTCGGAGCCGAGCTGCTCGACTGCCTTCAGGTACAGCTCGGTGAGCCGTCGTTCGCGGGCGTCGTGCTCGGCGTGTGCCGCTGCGCGGTCGGTGGCGGCCTGGTTCTGTTCGGCCACGCGCACGGCCAGTTCGTGGGCCTCGTACTTCTGGAGCAGGTCGAGCTCGGTGGAACGTTGACGGCGAACAGCCAGCCACAATCCCACCGCTCCGCCGAACCCGATACCGAGCGCACCGGCGGTCCGCAGCGCGTCCAGCTGATCCCTCGTCACCCCACGACCCAGCAGCAACCACGCCGCGCCGGCCGCGACAGCCATCATCGCCGGGACACCCGCCGCGATCACCCATCGCGGGATCGGGCGCAGCGCGGGCCGCGGCGGCTCGGCAAGCTCTCGCGCCGCCGCTGTCGGAGCTTGAATCGAATCCCCGAGTCCTGTCACCACCGAACAGTCGTCCGACACGCGGTACTTGCTACGCCGCACGACGAATACATGCCGGAGCGACGCGCCGGGGCACGTCCCACTGTTCGGTGTATAACGACCTATACTTCCGCGCCGTGAGCGAACAAAGCAGTGGACGGCCACGGGCCCCGATCACCGAAGCCGACGTCTTGGCCTGGCTCGAAACCACCGCGGCCGCGGTCCAGGCGGGGGAGCTGAGCGCGCCGGAACTCATCGACCTGCTGGGGGAGCTGCGCCGCGCCTCGGCCGCCTGCGCCGACGCTTCGGACTGGGCGTTGCTCGCCGCACGCGAGGAGGGTGCAAGCCTTCGTCAGATCGCGCCCGTCTTCGGCAAGGGCTATGTTCGGGCACCGGCGGCCCGGCTCGAGAAACTCCATCGCCAGGCCCAGAACTCCAGCCAATGGCTCGCGATCCTCCGTCACAAAAATGTATAACGACCTATACAGCGGGGCGTGGTGGAACAAAAATCCGGCTCAGCTACCCGGCACGACTCACTTCATCGAACAGCTCCGACAGGGAGAGGCATGAACCACATCGCGGTCGGGCTCGCCGCGCTGGGCAGGCCGGCGTACATCAACCTCGGCCGCGAGGGGGCATTGCCGGAAAACCGGAGTGTCGCCGCGATGAAGGCCGCGACCTACGCCGTACTCGATGACGCTTACGCGGCAGGGGTTCGGTGGATCGACGTCGCCCGCTCGTACGGCCGGTCGGAGGAGTTCCTCGCCGGCTGGCTCGCCGAGCGCGGCCCGGACGACGTGACGGTGTCGAGCAAATGGGGCTACCGGTACGTCGGCGAGTGGCGGCTCGACGCGGAAGTGCACGAGGTCAAGGAACACACCGAGCCGCGGTTTCGGGAACAGTGGGCGGAAACCCGGTCGCTGCTGGGAAACCGGGTCGCGCTGTACCAGGTGCATTCGCTCACTGTGGACAGTCCACTTTTCACTGACACGCGGCTGATCGGCGCCCTGGCCGAGCTTTCGGCGAGCGGCGTCGAGGTCGGGTTCTCCACGTCCGGCCCGGCACAGGCCGACGCGATCCGGAAGGCGTTCGCTCTGGAAGCCGACGGATACCCGGTGTTCGCGGCGGCGCAGTCGACCTGGAACGTCCTCGAAACTTCGGCCGGTCCCGCGCTCGCGGAGGCTCACCGAGCCGGAAAACGGGTACTGGCCAAGGAAACCCTCGCGAACGGCAGGCTCGCGGTCGAGCCACCCGATGCGCTGGCGAAGATCGCCGCCGAGCACGAGGTCGGCGCGGACGCGGTCGCTGTGGCGGCGGTGCTCGCCCAGGACTGGCTCGACGTCGCCGTGCTGGGGCCCGCGAGCCCGGCGCAGCTCGCCGCGAACCTGAGCGCGACGGTGCTGGAGTTCACCGCTGCGGAAAAGGCCGAATTGGACGGTCTTGCCGAAAACCCGGCGGCGTACTGGCGGCACCGGTCCCACCTCGGGTGGGACTGAGGAGCTGGGCTATTGTTCGCCGCAGTGCGGGGATCGCCGAGTGCGGGGAGGGGCGGAGCAGGTGCGTCAAGGTCGGGTGCTCGCTGTCGCCGCGGTCGCGTTGTTCGGGCTGGCGGGTTGCGCCGATCGGCCCAACGATCTCGAGACGTACTACGACGATCCGACGCCGACGAGCACGCCTTCGCCGGCTTCGGCCGCGGCGAAGCCGCCCACTCCGGCGCCCAGCCGCGCGGCGGTGCCGCGGACCGTCGATCCGGCGCTCGCGCTTTTGTCCGATGAGGACGTTGCCGAGGAAGAGGTACACCCGGGACAGGGCAAGGCTTCCGGCTGTCTCGGCGATCCGGCTGGCGCGGCGCAGCGGTCGGCGAGTTGGCTGTACGCGAGCGGAGCGGTGCTGAGTCACCAGGTGAGCGCGTACCCGGACCGTAAGGGCGCGGACGTCGTCGCGACGGCGAAGTGCGAGGGCAGGCCGGTGACACTTCCGCCGCAGCCGGGCGTGTCGGCGCAGCGGGCGTGGTGCCTGGGCGGGACGTGCACGGTGTGGCTCGCCAAGGGAAACCTGGTTTCGGTGTTGAGTGTCGCGGCGAGTACGGAGGCGAGGGCGATGGACGCGGCGAAGCGGTTGTCGCCGCTCGTCGCGGGAAAGCTGGTCGCTCAGCCGTAGCGGCGGAACCATTCCTGGACGCCGGCGCGGCCGTCGGGGATGAACGGGCTGGCCGGGTCGTCGACCCAGGCGCGTAGTTCGGTGAGCGGCATCCAGCGGCCTTCGGCGATCTCCTCGGCCTGGTGGTGGATGGGGCCGTCCCAGCGGACTTCGAAGGCGAAGTTGTGGCAGCGGATCGAGCCGTCGTCGTAGACCTTGGTGAAGAGGGGTTCGGGTTCCACACCGTGGACGCCGAGTTCTTCGGCGAGTTCGCGGCGGGCGCATTCGGCCGGGGTTTCGCCGGCGGCCACGACGCCGCCTGCCCAGCAGTCCCAGGTGGACGGGAAGATGTCCTTGTCCGCGGTGCGCAGATGCACGTACACGGCTTGGCCGTCACCTGATCGGACCAAAACCACGCCGGCGGCGTGCCAGAGTCCTTCGGCGCGTACGCGGGGGCGGGTGGCCTCGCCTACCGCGCGGCCTGTGCTGTCATAGAGGGCAACGAGTTCGTCACTGCCTGGCATGGCTGCATCGTTCCACGAGGGGTACCCCGTAGGGTGGTGGACATGCGGCGGATCATGGGAACCGAAGTCGAGTACGGCATCGCGGTGCCGGGCGACGCGACGGCGAACCCGGTACTCACCTCGACCCAGGTCGTGCTGGCCTACGCGGCGGCGGCGGACGTGCCGCGGGCACGGCGGGCGCGATGGGACTACGAGGTCGAATCGCCGTTGCGGGACGCGCGCGGGTTCGACCTGACCGGCCCGGGCGGGCCGGGGCACGATCCGGATGTCGAGGATCTGGGTGCGGCGAACGTCATCCTCACCAACGGGGCGCGGTTGTACGTGGACCACGCGCATCCGGAGTATTCGGCGCCCGAGGTGACCAACGCGCGGGACGCGGTCATCTGGGACAAGGCGGGGGAGCGGGTGATGGAGGAGGCCGCGATGAAGGCGGCCACCGTGCCCGGGCAGCCTTCGCTGCAGTTGTACAAGAACAACGTCGACGGCAAGGGCGCGAGCTACGGCACGCACGAGAACTACCTGATGCAGCGGTCGACGCCGTTCACGGCGGTGATCGCGGGGTTGACGCCGTTCTTCGTGTCGCGTCAGGTGGTGACCGGGTCGGGCCGGGTCGGGATCGGGCAGCAGAGCGAGGACGCGGGGTTCCAGCTGTCCCAGCGCGCGGACTACATCGAGGTCGAGGTCGGCCTGGAGACGACGCTGAAGCGCGGGATCATCAACACGCGGGACGAGCCGCACGCGGACGCGGACAAGTACCGGCGGCTGCACGTGATCATCGGCGACGCGAACATGGCGGAGTACTCGACGTACCTGAAGGTCGGGACGACGGCGCTGGTGCTGGATCTGATCGAGTCGGGGATCCGGTTCGACGAGCTGAAGCTGGACGAGCCGGTGCGGGCGGTGCACCAGATCAGCCACGATCCGACGTTGAAGGCGAAGGTGGCGCTGGCGAACGGGCGTAAGTACACCGGGCTGGACCTGCAGTTCGCGTATCACGAGATCGCTTCGGCGAATCTGGAGCGCACGGGCGCGGACCAGGCGTCGAAGGAGGTCCTGCGGGTCTGGGGTGAGGTGCTGGACGCGCTGGCGCGGGATCCGCAGGAGTGCGCGGACCGGCTGGACTGGCCGGCGAAGCTGCGGTTGCTGGAGGGCTACCGGGCGCGGGACCAGCTGAACTGGGGTGCGCCGAGGCTGCGGTTGGTGGATCTGCAGTATTCGGATGTGCGGCTGGGCAAGGGCCTGTACAACCGGCTGGTGACGCGTGGGTCGATGAAGCGGCTGGTGTCGGAGGAGGAGGTGCAGGCGGCGATCACGACTCCGCCGTCGGACACCAGGGCGTACTTCCGGGGCCGTGCGCTGGAGAAGTACGCGAACTCGATCGCGGCGGCTTCGTGGGATTCGGTGATCTTCGACGTGGGCAAGGAGTCGCTGGTGCGGATTCCGACGCTGGAGCCGTTGCGGGGGACGAAGGCGCACGTGGGCAAGTTGCTGGACGACGCGGCGACCGCGGAGGATCTGGTCGAGGCGCTCACCGGTTCGGACTAGGCGGTGGTCATCAACGATCGCGGCGTGCCCCCGTTTGTCGGGGTCGCTGGGTAGGCTAGGAATCATCAGCCACACCGGGAGGCGAGATGGCGCAGGAAAAGATCGAGAAGCACGGCGGTGGTGACTCCGACGAGGAGTTCGAGGACACCGGTGCTGCCGGTCAGGAGCGACGCGAGAAGCTCGGCGAGGACGTGGACACGATCCTCGACGAGATCGACGACGTCCTGGAGGAGAACGCCGAGGACTTCGTGCGCGCGTACGTGCAGAAGGGCGGCCAGTAGCCGTCGCGGGTGCGCCGCCCCGCCGTAGGAACAGCCGGGTGGTCGTCGATCCGCGCCGTGATGCCCGTGGCCGTGGCGAGGCCGAGCAAGTCGGGCGGAACGTGTCGGGCTGGGCACAGTGTGTCAGCGGTACGTTCGGCGTGGGTCGTGACCAGCACTGATCAGCACAGATGGGAATCTTGAGCACGTATGGACAAGATCTCGGGTACTCCAGGCTTCTCGGGGCCCGCTCTGCCCGCCGCGTACTTCTCGGCGGCGACGTCGTCGTTCACCGACTTCCTGCGGGCGCAGGCGCCTGAGTTGCTGCCGGAGCGTCGGGTGATGCCGTCGGCGGGTGATCTGGGTACGCCGCACGGGACGACGATCGTGGCGGCGACGTTCGCGGGTGGTGTGCTGATCGCGGGTGACCGGCGGGCGACGTCGGGGAACCTGATCGCCAACCGGGACATCGAGAAGGTGCACATCACCGACGAGTATTCGGCGGTGGGGATCGCGGGCACGGCGGGGCTGGCCGTGGAGATGGTGCGGCTCTACGCGGTGGAGCTGGCGCACTACGAGAAGATCGAGGGTGTTTCGCTGTCGCTGGACGGCAAGACGAACAAGCTCGCCGCGATGGTGAAGGGCAACCTCGAGATGGCGATGGCGGGCCTCGCGGCGATTCCGCTGTTCGTCGGGTACGACTTGGAGGCGGAGGACGCGAAGCACGCGGGCCGGATCGTCTCGTATGACGCGGCGGGTGGCCGGTACGAGGAGAACGCGGGGTATCACGCGATCGGTTCGGGTTCGCTGTTTGCGAAGTCGGCGTTGAAGAAGCTGCACGATCCGGACGCGGATGCCGAGGCGGCGGTGCGGGTCGCGGTCGAGGCGCTGTATGACGCGGCGGACGACGACACGGCGACCGGTGGGCCGGATCTGGTGCGCCGGATTTTCCCGACGGTCGTGACGATCACCGCGGAGCAGGGTGCGGTGGCGTTGCCGGAGTCGCAGACGTCGGCGGTGGCCGAGGCCGTGGTCGCGGATCGCACCGAGCGTGGGCGGTCGCGCCGGTCGTAGTGGCCGGTCCCAGTCTTTCTCCCCTGAACTACCGATTTGAGCGGAGCCGACATCGTGACGATGCCGTTGTATGCCTCTCCCGAACAGCTGATGCGGGAGAAGTCCGAGATGGCGCGCAAGGGTATTGCGCGTGGCCGGAGTGTGGTCGTGCTGAAGTATCGCGGCGGGGTGTTGTTCGTCGCGGAGAATCCGTCGGCGACGTTGCACAAGGTCTCGGAGATCTACGACCACATCGGGTTCGCGGCGGTGGGCCGTTACAGCGAGTTCGAGAACCTCCGGGTGGCCGGGATCCGGCACGCGGATCTGAAGGGGTATCAGTACGACCGGCGGGACGTGAGCGCGCGGGCGCTGGCGAACGCGTTCGCGGCGACGCTGGGCAGCATCTTCACCGAGCAGCTGAAGCCGTTCGAGGTGGAGATCTGTGTGGCGGAGGTCGGGGCGACGTCGGCGGAGGATCAGCTGTACCGGCTGACCTACGACGGGTCGATCGTCGACGAGCCGGAGTTCGTGGTGATGGGTGGCCAGACGGACTCGATCACGTCGAAGCTGAAGGAGTCGTACGAGGCGGACCGGGAGCTGGAGGCGGCGCTGGGCGTGGCCGTGGCGGCGTTGCGGGCGCCGCGGACGGGCTCGGGTTCGTCGGCGGCGGGCGGGAACGGCACCACGGAGTCCGATCCGGTGAAGCTGGAGGTGGCGGTGCTGGACCGGGAGCGGCAGCGTCGCGCCTTCCGGCGGATCTCCGGTTCCGCGCTGGACGCGTTGCTGCCGAGTGCGCCCGCCGATGACGCGGCGGGCGACAAGGGCGACAAGGGCGACAAGGACGAGGCGAAGAAGGACGAAGGTGGTTCCGCCAAGTCCTAAGTTCGTGGGTGTCGGAAGGCCTGTCCGGGTGTGGTCCCGGGCAGGCTTTTTCGTGTCCGGGCGGGGTACAACGGGTGGAGTGGCTTCTCCTGAAGCGACACGACTGGCGGAATCGCCGGGTATTCGTTGGGAAACTGTGAAGGAAGATCGACCGGAGCCGGATGAGCTGGGAAAACGCTGGGCGAAGGCGGGATCGGTGGCCGTTTCGGGGGCTTTTTCACCGTCCGCGACGGAGTCGCCCGCGTGTCGACGCCCGAACGGCGCACCTTGGGAGGGGGTCCAGCGCCTACTCTGGTGGGATGCAGCGGCGGATCTATGGCATCGAGACCGAGTTCGGGGTCACGTGCACCTTTCACGGCCAGCGCAGGCTCTCGCCCGACGAGGTCGCGCGGTACCTGTTCCGGCGGGTTGTGTCCTGGGGGCGTTCGTCGAACGTCTTCCTGTCCAACGGCTCGCGGCTCTACCTCGACGTGGGTTCGCACCCGGAGTACGCGACGGCCGAGTGTGACGACCTAGTGCAGTTGGTGACGCACGACAAGGCGGGCGAGCGGATCCTGGAGGATCTGCTGGTCGACGCCGAGCGGCGGCTGGCCGACGAGGGTATCGGCGGGGACATCTTCCTGTTCAAGAACAACACGGATTCGGCGGGCAACTCCTATGGTTGCCATGAGAACTACCTGGTGACGCGTGCGGGCGAGTTCTCGCGGATCGCGGACGTGCTGCTGCCGTTCCTGGTGACCCGGCAGCTGATCTGCGGGGCCGGCAAGGTGCTGCAGACGCCGCGGGGCGCGGTGTACTGCCTGTCGCAGCGGGCGGAGCACATCTGGGAGGGTGTTTCGAGCGCGACGACCCGGTCGCGGCCGATCATCAACACCCGGGACGAGCCGCATGCCGACGCGGAGCGGTACCGCAGGCTGCACGTCATCGTCGGGGATTCGAACATGGCGGAGCCGACGACGATGCTCAAGGTCGGTTCGGCGCACCTGGTGCTGGAGATGATCGAGGCCGGTGTCCAGTTCCGGGACTTCACGCTGGACAACCCGATCCGCGCGATCCGGGAGATCAGCCACGATCTGACCGGGCGGCGCCAGGTGCGGCTGGCCGGTGGCCGGGAGGCTTCGGCGCTGGACATCCAGCGGGAGTATCACGCGCGGGCGGTGCAGCACGTGAAGGAGACCGGGTCGGGCGCGGCCGCCGAGCGGGTCGTCGACCTGTGGGGCCGGGCGCTGGAGGCCGTCGAGCAGCAGGACTTCAGCAAGATCGACACCGAGATCGACTGGGCGATCAAGCACCGGCTGGTGGAGCGGTACCGGTCGAAGCACGATCTGGACCTGTCGAGCCCGCGGGTGGCGCAGCTGGATCTGGCCTACCACGACATCCGGCGTGGCCGGGGCATCTTCGACCTGTTGCAGCGCAAGGGGTTGGTGCGCCGGGTGACCGACGACGGGGAGATCGAGGCGGCCAAGGACACTCCGCCGCAGACGACGCGGGCGAAGCTGCGGGGCGATTTCATCGCCGCGGCGCAGGCCGCCGGCCGGGATTTCACCGTGGACTGGGTGCATCTGAAGCTGAACGACCAGGCGCAGCGGACCGTGCTGTGCAAGGACCCGTTCCGGTCGGTCGACGAGCGCGTGGAACGCCTCATCGGCTCTCTCTAGTCAGTTGCGCCGTTAAGGCCACCTTACGGG
>NZ_JBHYIK010000137.1:0-10651 GCF_042739735.1 Amycolatopsis sp. NPDC059027
GAAGGCCTCCTTACCGGCGTTGAGCGCCGGTAAGGAGGCCTTCACGGACCGAACGGCAGAAGTCAGGGGGCGGGCAGCGGATCGGCGCCGCGGGCCTTGAGCATCAGGGTCATCTGGTTCATCTCGGCGCCCTGCGAGGTGAGCATGCTCTGCGCCAGCGCCTTGACCGCGGGGAGCTGCGAGTGGTCGTAGCCGTACTGGGCCATGTCCGTGCCGCCCTGGTGATGCCGGAGCATCAGCTGCAGGAAGTCGACGTCGAGGGCCTTGCCGGTGAGGGTCCGCATCTTCGACAGCTCGGCCTCGGACGCCATCCCTGGCATCGGCGCGCCGTTCGCGGGCTGCATGGACATCGGCGCGGAGCCGCCGTGCCCGTGCCCCATCGGCTCGGTCATCCACTTCATGTAGGCGCCGATGGCCTGCTCGGGCTGGCCCCACAGCATGAGCCAGCCCTTCATCCGGCCGACCTGCTCGAGCTGGGTGCTCTGGATGTCGAACGCGAGCTGCCGGATCTCCGGGTCCGCCGAGTGGTCACGGGCCCAGTTGGCCATGGTGACCGCCTGCAGGTGGTGCACCGACATGTCCTGCGCGAAGCCGACCTCGACCGAACCCGCCTTCGGGGTCGCGGTGTCGTCCGAACCGTCGGAGAGGCGGGTGAGGAACATCCCGACGGTCGCGCCGATCAGCAGGACGGCCAGCATGGCCGCCCCGACGATCACCCAGCGTGACCAGCCCGGTCGCTCCGGTGGCGACTCGGGCACGGCCTCGTGGTCGGCTTCGGTGCTCACTTTCCGGCCGGTTTCGAAGCGGGCGGCTGGTTCATCCCGCCCGGCTGCTGTTCGCCCTGGGCGCCGGTGCTGCCCTTGTAGTCCATGGGCTTCGCGTCGGGGCCGGGCTTCGACGGGTCGAACGGCGGCGGGTTGTTCGGGTCGAACTGGCCGGGGCCGAGCGCGTCGCACGAGGCGCCGATCTCCGGGTAGACCCCGTTCGGGTTAGTCCGCAGCGCCGCGACGAACTGGTCGATCCGCGGGTCGTCGGCGCTGTCCAGCTTGAGCTGGTGACCCCACGACTGCAGCGAGATCGGCTTGTCCAGGCCGGGGTAGGGGGAGAGCATCATGAACGGCTTCTGCGAAACGCGGGCCCTCAGCAGGTCGTACGCCTCACCCTTGACCTGGTCCGGGTTGTAGGCGATCCAGATCGCGCCGTGTTCGAGACCGTGCACCATGTTCTCGTTGCGGACCGGGTTCGGGTAGACGACGCCGTTGCACGCCGCCCAGAAACCGTCGTGCGGCCCGCCGAAGGGCGGGGTCTTGTCGTAGGCGACCCGCTCGGTGGGCAGGACGTGCACACTGCCGGTGTAGGTCGCGGTGGTGACGCCGGAGATGCGCTTGGACGGGTCCGGGTCCTGCGCGGACGGCGCGTAGGCGGCGGCGGCCGCTTCCCGGTCGGCCTGTCCGCGTTTGGGCGCGGATTGCACCATGTAATAGGTGAACACCGAGGCCGCGAGCGCGACGACGGCGACCACCGCGATGATGGTGCCCCAAGGTGTGCCCTTCTTGGACACGACGGAAGTGCTCCGGGCCGCCTTCATCGCGTTCTTCGGCGTCCCCTTCTTCCTGGTTGTCCCGTTCGCCATGGCTCCCGCGTTCTCCTCCTGCGGCCCCGGACGGACCTGCCCCCGGCAAGTGTAGAGACCGTGCGTCTGATCACCGTGAACGCGTCGGCCGATCACGCAGGAGAACCGGCGCCGCCGAGACCGCTGCGAGCGCCCGACCAGGGCACACCTAGAATTCCGCGAGTGACTCCCGCCGCTCTCGCCGACCTGGTCCGCAGCTCCGCCGTGCAGGTGCTCAGCGCCCGCGGTCTCGACACCGCCGTGCTGCCCGAGCAGGTGACCATCGAACGTCCCCGCAACCCCGAACACGGCGACTACGCGACCAACCTCGCGCTCCAGGTGGCCAAGAAGGCGGGCCTCAAGCCGCGTGACTTCGCCGAGGCGCTGGCCGAGGTCGTCGCCGCGGCCGACGGGGTCGACGCCGCCGAGGTCGCGGGCCCCGGCTTCCTGAACTTCCGGCTCGCCGCCGACGCGCAGGGCGAGCTCGTCCGTCAGGTGCTCACCGCCGGTGACGGCTACGGTCTTGGCGACGCGCTGGCCGGGCGCCGGATCAACCTGGAGTTCGTCTCGGCGAACCCCACCGGCCCCATCCACCTCGGCGGCACCCGCTGGGCCGCGGTCGGCGACGCGCTGGGCCGGGTGCTGGCCGCGCAGGGCGCCGACGTCACCCGCGAGTACTACTTCAACGACGCGGGTGCGCAGATCGACCGGTTCGTGCGGTCGCTGATCGCCGCCGCGAAGGGCGAGCCCGCTCCCGAAGACGGCTACGCGGGCGGGTACATCAGCGACATCGCCGCCGAGGTCATCAAGGCCTCGCCCGCCGCGCTGTCCCTGCCCGATGCCGAGCGGCACGAGACCTTCCGCTCGATCGGCATCGAGCTGATGTTCGGTGAGATCAAGCAGAGCCTGCACGAGTTCGGTACCGACTTCGACGTCTACTTCCACGAGAACTCGCTGCACGAGTCCGGCGCGGTGGCCTCGGCGGTCCAGGAGCTGAAGGACTCCGGGAACCTCTACTTCGAGGACGGCGCCTGGTGGCTGAAGTCGAAGGAGTACGGCGACGACAAGGACCGCGTCGTCATCAAGCAGGACGGCAACCCGGCCTACATCGCGGGCGACCTGGCCTACTTCAAGGACAAGCGCAACCGCGGCTTCGACCTGTGCATCTACATGCTCGGCGCGGACCACCACGGCTACATCGCGCGGCTCAAGGCCGCCGCGGCGGCGTTCGGCGACGACCCGGCCACCGTCGAGGTGCTCATCGGCCAGATGGTGAACCTGGTCAGCGACGGCAAGCCGGTGCGGATGTCCAAGCGCGCGGGCACCGTGATCACCATGGAGGACCTCGTCGAGGCCGTCGGCGTCGACCCGGCCCGCTACGAGCTGATCCGCTACTCCGTCGATTCCACTTTGGACGTCGATCTGGACCTGCTGCGCAAGCACTCCAACGACAACCCGGTCTACTACGTCCAGTACGCGCACGCGCGGCTGGCTTCCTTGCAGCGCAACGCGAACGACCTCGGCCTGAAGTCCACTGAGGACAGTGTCGATTTCGGGTTGCTGACGCTGCCCGCCGAGGGCGATCTGATCCGCACGCTCGGCGAGTTCCCGGCGACCGTGCGCCGGGCGGCGGAGATGCGCGAACCGCACCGCGTCGCCCGGTACCTCGAAGAGCTCGCCGGCGCCTACCACAAGTGGAACGCGGTCGGCCGGGTGCTGCCGAGGGGCGACGAGGAGGCGACCCCCCTCACCTACGCCCGTCTCGCGTTGAGCGAGGCCACTCGCCAGGTGCTGGCGAACGGACTGTCCCTGCTCGGTGTTTCCGCTCCGGAACGGATGTAATCGCATGGCACACCCCGCGGGCCCCCGCCACGCCGACGTCTACCCGCACGCCGACGCCTCCGGGTTCCCGCCCGCGAGCGCGGACGAACTCGACCGGCTCTACCCGAAGGTCTGGCCCCGCAACACCTATCGCGCGCCCGACGGCGTCGTGCGGATCGCCGGGGTCGACGTCCGTGAGCTGGCCGAAACCTATGGCACGCCGTTGTTCGTGGTCGACGAGGCGGACTTCAAGTCCCGCTGCGCCGACTACGCCGAGGCGTTCGACGACCCGTCGCTGGTGCACTACGCGTCCAAGGCGTTCCTGTCCATCGAGATCGCCCGCTGGGTGGCGGAACAGGGCCTGAGCCTGGACGTCTGCAGCGGCGGCGAGCTGGCCGTGGCGCAGCGGGCGGACTTCCCGGCCGAGCGGATCACCTTCCACGGCAACAACAAGTCGATCGCCGAGCTGGAGGACGCGGTCCGGGCCGGGGTCGGCACCGTGGTCGTGGACTCCTACTACGAGATCGCGCGCCTCGCGGATGTCGCGGCGCGGCTCGATGTCGTGCAGAAGGTGCTGATCCGGGTCACGGTCGGCGTCGAGGCGCACACGCACGAGTTCATCGCGACCGCGCACGAGGACCAGAAGTTCGGTTTCTCGCTGGCGTCCGGGGACGCGGCCGAGGCGGTGCGGCGCGTGCTCAACGCGCCCTCGCTCCAGCTGATCGGCCTGCACAGCCACATCGGCTCGCAGATCTTCGACGCCGACGGCTTCGAGGTCGCCGCACGGCGCGTCGTGGGCCTGCTGGCCGAACTGGCCAAGGAACACGGCACCGAGCTGCTCGACCAGCTGTCCGTGGTGGACCTCGGCGGCGGATTCGGTATCGCCTACACCGACAAGGACAATCCGCCGCCGCCCGCGCAGATGATCACCCAGATCCGGGAGATCGTGCGCAAGGAGTGCGAGTACGCGGGGATGCCGGTGCCGCGCATCGCGGGCGAGCCCGGCCGCGCGATCGCCGGTCCCGGCACGATCACGCTGTACGAGGTCGGCACCATCAAGGACGTCGCGCTCGGCGACAACGCCGCGCGCCGCTACGTCAGCGTCGACGGCGGGATGAGCGACAACATCCGTACCGCGCTCTACGACGCGGTCTACGACTGCCGCCTGGTTTCCCGCTCCGCGGCGGACGGGGAGGAGCCGGTCGCGGCGACTTTGTCCCGGGTCGTGGGAAAACACTGTGAATCCGGCGACATCGTGGTCCGCGACTGCTGGCTGCCCGACACCCTGGCACCCGGCGACCTGCTCGCCGTCGCGGCGACCGGCGCGTACTGCTACTCGATGGCCAGTGGCTACAACCGGCAGCCGCGCCCGGCGGTGGTCGCCGTGCGCAACGGCAGCGCACGGGTGCTGCTGCGGCGGGAGACGACCGACGACATGCTGCGCCTGGAGGTTTAAACGGTGTCCACAGTAGACGATCGGCGCAGTATCAGGGTCGCCCTGCTCGGCTGCGGCACGGTCGGTGGCGAGGTCGTCCGGATCCTCGCCGAACAGGGCGAGGAGCTGGCCGCGCGGGCGGGCGCGCCGGTCGAGCTGGCCGGGATCGCGGTGCGCAGGCCGGACAAGCACCCCGAGCTGCCGCCGGAGCTGCTCACCGCGGACGCGGCCGAGCTGGTCACCCGCGACGACGTCGACGTCGTGGTCGAGCTGGTCGGCGGGATCGAGCCGGTGCGCGGCTGGCTGCTCGCGGCGCTGGCGGCGGGCAAGTCCGTGGTCACCGCGAACAAGGCGCTGCTGGCCGAGCATTCCGGGGAGCTGTTCGCCGCCGCCGACGCCTCGGGGGCTGACCTGTACTTCGAGGCCGCCGTCGCCGGCGCCATCCCGCTGCTGCGCCCGTTGCGGGAATCCCTTGCGGGGGACCGGATAACCCGCGTCATGGGCATCGTCAACGGCACCACGAACTACATCCTCTCCGCGATGGACGCCACCGGCGCGGGCTACTCCGAGACCCTCGACGAGGCGAGCAGGCTCGGGTACGCCGAGGCCGATCCCACCGCCGACGTCGACGGCTACGACGCCGCGTCGAAGGCCGCCATCCTCGCTTCCCTCGCGTTCCACACCCGGGTGACCGCCGCCAATGTGCACCGCGAGGGCATCGCCGACGTCACCGCCGCGGACCTCGCCGCCGCGCGGATGCTGGGCCGCACGGTCAAACTGCTGGCGATCTGCGAGCGCGTCACCGACGACAACGGCGTCGAATCCGTGTCGGCCCGCGTGCATCCGGTGATGATCCCGCGCAGTCACCAGCTGGCCGGGGTCGGCGGCGCGTTCAACGCCGTCTACGTCGAGGCCGACGCGGCGGGCGAGCTGATGTTCTACGGACAGGGCGCCGGGGGCGCGCCGACCGCGAGCGCCGTGCTCGGCGATCTCGTCGCGGTGGCACGCAACCGCGTCGCGGGTGGGCGTGGGCCGCGCGAGTCGGCCCACGCGGCGCTGCCGGTGCGGCCGATGGGCCAGACCCCGACGCGTTACCACGTAAGCCTTTCGGTGGCCGACCGCGCGGGCGTGCTCGCCCAGGTGGCGCAGGCGTTCGCCGGGCACGGGGTCAGCATCGCGGCGGTGCGCCAGCGCGACGCCGACGACCGGGCCAGCCTGGTCGTGGTGACGCACCTGGCTCCCGACGCGGCACTACAGTCCACAGTGGACGAGATCGGCAAGCTGGACGTGGTGCACGACGTCGTCAGCGTGATGCGGGTGGAAGGCGAAGACACATGAGCGAAGCTTGCGAGCGAATCATGGATATCATGCGCCAAAAGGGATTCGGCGCTGTCTCGCGAAGCGAGGCGTTCGCATGAGCATCAAGGCGTGGCCCGGAATCATCGAGGCGTATCCCGATCGGATCCCCGTTCCCGCCGGGGCGAAGGTCATCACCCTCGGCGAGGGCAACACCCCGCTGCTGCCCGCGGCGCAGCTGTCCGAGCTGACCGGCTGCACGGTCTACCTCAAGGTCGAGGGCGTCAACCCGACCGGTTCGTTCAAGGACCGCGGGATGACCGTCGCGATCACGCACGCGCTCGCCAGCGGGCTCAAGGCCGTCATCTGCGCGTCGACCGGCAACACCTCGGCCTCGGCCGCCGCGTACGCCGCGCGGGCCGGGCTCACCTGCGCGGTGCTCGTCCCGCAGGGCAAGATCGCGATGGGCAAGCTCGCCCAGGCCGTCCTGCACGGTGCGCGGATCCTCCAGGTGGACGGCAACTTCGACGACTGCCTCGAACTCGCCCGCAAGACCGCCGCCGACTACCCGGTGACCCTGGTCAACTCGGTGAACCCGGTGCGGATCGCGGGCCAGAAGTCGGCGGCGTTCGAGGTGTGCGACGTGCTCGGCGCGGCGCCGGACATCCACTGCCTTCCGGTGGGCAACGCGGGCAACATCACCGCCTACTGGGCGGGGTACGCCGAGTACGCCGCCGACGGTGTGGTGAAGAACACCCCGCGGATGTTCGGTTTCCAGGCCGCGGGCGCCGCGCCGCTGGTGCACGGCGAGCCGGTCGCCGATCCGGACACGATCGCGACCGCG
Organism: Amycolatopsis sp. NPDC059027; assembly: GCF_042739735.1. NCBI lineage: Bacteria > Bacillati > Actinomycetota > Actinomycetes > Pseudonocardiales > Pseudonocardiaceae > Amycolatopsis > Amycolatopsis sp. NPDC059027. The sequence continues at coordinate 7,009 of NZ_JBHYIK010000137.1, forward strand.
ATCCGCATCGGCAGCCCGGCCTCGTGGGACGGCGCGGTCAAGGCCAAGGAGGCCTCCGACGGGCTCTTCGAGGCCATCACCGACGCGAAGATCCTCGAGGCGTACCGGCTTCTCGCCAGCAAGGAAGGCGTCTTCGTGGAGCCCGCTTCGGCGACGTCGGTCGCCGGGCTGCTCGCCACCGCCGCCGACGGACGGCTGCCGAAGGGCTCGACCGTCGTCTGCACGGTGACCGGCCACGGCCTCAAGGACCCCGCCACGGCCTTGGAAGGCAACGTCGAGGTCGAGCCGCTCGCCGTCGACCCCTCCGCCGTCGCGGCGGCGCTGGACCTCTCGTGACCGGGTTCCGCGTCACGGTCCCGGCGTCCACGGCGAATCTCGGCCCCGGTTTCGACGCGCTGGGCCTGGCGCTGGCCAGGTACGACGTCGTCGAGGTCAGGGTCGCCGACGACGGCCTCAAGGTCGAGGTCACCGACGCGGGCGCGGGCGGCGTGGAGGACGTCCCGACCGATGAGACGCACCTGGTCGTGCGGGCCATCCGGCGGGCCTGCGCGCAGCTCGGCGTCGAGGTGCCCGGGCTGCATCTGCGCTGTGCCAACGCGATTCCGCACGCCCGCGGGCTCGGTTCCTCGGCGGCCGCTGTCGTCTCGGGCATCGCCGCGGGCTACGCGCTCGCGGATCGCCCGCTCGACGATGACGCGCTGCAGCTGGCGGCGGAGTTCGAAGGCCACGCGGACAACGCGGCGGCGAGCCTGCTGGGCGGGCTGGTGATCGCCTGGTCGGAAAGTGACCGATTCCACGCCGAGCGGCTCACCCCATCCCCGGAAATTCGCCCGGTGCTGGCGATTCCGCCGACCCGCTCGTCGACGGAGGCCACTCGCGGCCTGCTCCCGGCCCACGTCCCGCTCGCCGACGCCGCGCACAACGCGGGCCGCGCCGCGCTCGCGGTGCGCGCGCTCACCGAGCGTCCGGAGCTGCTGCTGGCGGCCACCGAGGACCGGCTGCACCAGGACTACCGGGCCCCGGCGTACCCGGCCAGCGCCGCGCTGGTGCGTACGCTGCGTGCCCACGGCGTGCCCGCCACGATTTCCGGCGCCGGTCCCACCGTGCTCGCGCTGACCACGACGGGAATATTGCCGCCATCGGTCGACGTTGCCGGTTTCGACGTCGCCGAACTGGTCGTCGACCTCGCCGGTGTGCAGGTTGCGGCTCTGTAAAGCCTCGGTCACGTGAGTGGCCGGGTACCCCGCCACGCGGGGGGTGGTTGTTGCACCCGGCGAGGGTGCGGTCTACCCTCGGGGGCGTTCGATCACCGTGCGTTTCCGCACCCGATGCCGGTCATGGGGAGCCTCGGAGCCTCCCGGAGCCGCATCCTTCGTCGATCCGCCAGATCCGCACCGCCTGGCTAGCGGGATAGCGGAGTGACGCAGGCGGGTTTCCGGTCTCGGCGGTGCCGAATTCCGTTTCCTTCGTTAGGAGGAGGCAAACCCCTGTGCTGGCTGCCTGCCCGCCGTGTCCCGCACGGCTAGGCTGCGACTTGCCCGCATCGGGGACAGAACGCCGTTTCGCAATCGGACGCGGGCGGTGGTCCGCTGATCCACCTGGAGGCGTGGATCGGTCAGGAAGGACATGTGTGAGCAACACCGATCTTTTGAGCGGAGACGTGGACAGTCAGACACCGGCCGCCGCGTCCAACGGCACCGAGTCGAACGGGACTGCCACCGCTCCCAAGCGCCGGACCGGGGGTTTGTCCGGCATGGTCATCGCCGAGCTGCGCCAGCTGGCTGGTGAACTGGGTGTCGGTGAGACCGCGGGTATGCGCAAGGGCGACCTGATCGCCGCGATCCGTGAGCGTCAGGGCAAGACCAAGCGCCGCAGCAGCGCCGCCGCCGGTAGCCAGACGTTGCCGCTGGAGGGTGTCGGCGAGGCGAAGAAGCCGGAGCCGAAGGCCGAGGCCACGCAGGCGGAGGCACCCAAGGTGGAGACCAAGGCCGAGCCCGCCAAGCGCGAGCCGGTGAAGGCCGAGGCGCCGCGGCAGGCGTCCGAGGACGCGCAGCCCGCCCGGGAGACCGAGCGCCCCGCGCAGGACAAGCAGGACGCCCAGCCCGCGGGCGAAGGCCAGGAGCAGGGTGGCGAGGGCGGCCGCAGCAGGCGCCGCCGCGGTGGTGCGAACCGCTCCGCCGGCCAGGACGGCCAGGGCGGCAACCGCCAGGGTGGTAACCGGGACGGGAACCGCGACGGTGGCAACCGTGATGGTGGCAACCGTGACGGGGGCGGCAACCGGGGCGGCCAGGACCAGCGCCAGCGCAACCAGCAGGACGGCAACCGCGCCCAGTCGGACGACGACGAGGAAGGCGGCCGTCGCGGGCGGCGCTTCCGGGACCGTCGGCGCCGAGGCAGTGGCGGCGGCCGCGGGGAAGGCGGCTCGCCGGACACCGAGATCCGCGAGGACGACGTCCTGCTGCCCGTCGCGGGCATCCTCGATGTGCTGGACAACTACGCGTTCGTGCGGACTTCCGGCTACCTCGCCGGCCCGAACGACGTGTACGTCTCGCTTTCGCTGGTGCGCAAGTACGGCCTGCGCCGTGGTGACGCGATCACCGGTGTCGTGCGCCAGCCGCGCGAGGGCGAGCAGCAGCGCCAGAAGTTCAACCCGCTGGTGCGTGTCGACTCGATCAACGGACTGGAGCCGGACGAGGCCAAGCGCCGTCCCGACTTCACCAAGCTGACCCCGCTGTACCCGAACGAGCGACTGCGGCTCGAGACCGAACCGCACAAGCTCACCACCCGCGTCATCGACCTGGTGATGCCGGTCGGCAAGGGACAGCGCGCGCTGATCGTGTCGCCGCCGAAGGCCGGTAAGACCACGATCATGCAGGACATCGCGAACGCGATCGCGACGAACAACCCCGAGTGCCACCTGATGGTCGTGCTCGTGGACGAGCGTCCCGAAGAGGTCACCGACATGCAGCGGTCGGTGAAGGGCGAGGTCATCGCCTCCACCTTCGACCGCCCGCCGTCCGACCACACCTCGGTCGCCGAGCTGTCCATCGAGCGGGCCAAGCGCCTGGTCGAGATGGGCCACGACGTCGTCGTGCTGCTCGACTCGATCACCCGCCTCGGCCGTGCCTACAACCTGGCGGCCCCGGCGTCCGGCCGGATCCTGTCCGGTGGTGTCGACTCGACCGCGCTGTACCCGCCGAAGCGGTTCCTCGGTGCGGCGCGCAACATCGAGAACGGTGGCTCGCTGACCATCTTCGCCACCGCGATGGTGGAGACCGGGTCGACGATGGACACGGTCATCTTCGAGGAGTTCAAGGGCACCGGCAACGCGGAGCTCAAGCTGGACCGGAAGATCGCCGAGCGCCGGGTGTTCCCCGCGGTCGACGTCAACCCGTCCGGTACCCGCAAGGACGAGCTGCTGCTCTCGCCGGACGAGCTCGCGGTCACGGTGAAGCTGAACCGCGTGCTGACCGCGCTGGACTCGCAGCAGGCCATCGACCTGCTGATCTCGCGGCTGCGCAAGACGAAGACCAACATCGAGTTCCTGATGCAGGTCTCGAAGACCGCCCTCGGTTCGTCCGACGACGACTGAGTCCCGGCCTGTCCGTGAAGGCCTCCTTCACAGCGCTAGACGCTGTGACGG
>NZ_JBHYIK010000138.1:0-10610 GCF_042739735.1 Amycolatopsis sp. NPDC059027
CGCGCCCCATCCCCCCGCGAGCCACCCACCCCCGGCGCGCGGCGCGGTTAGGGAGTCCTTCACGGACCTGCAGGGGGTCAGCGATCCGCGACGGCGGCTTCGGCGGCTTCCATCCACTCGCGCCACTGCGCGGCCTGCTCGTCGGCCTTCTTCGCGCGGCGCTCGTCGCCGGCGGCGCGGGCCTTGGCCGCCTGCGCCTCGAACTGCTCGACGCGCTCGCGGAACTGGGCGGCCCTGGCCTGGGCCTCCGGGTCGGTCCGGCGCCATTTGCTGTCCTCGGCGGACTTGACGGCGTCCTGGACGGCCTTGAGGCGTCCGTCCAGCTCGCGGATCCGCTCGCGCGGGACCTTGCCGATCTCGTCCCACTGCTCCTGGATCCGGCGCAGCGCGTTCTTGGCGGCCTCGAGGTTGGCCGCGGCGTCGATCTTCTCGGCCTCGGCCAGCAGTTCTTCCTTGCGCGTGGCGTTCGTGGCGAATTCGGCGTCCCGTTCGGAGAACACCGCGGAGCGGCGGGCGAAGAACTTGTCCTGCGCGGCGCGGAAGCGCTGCCACAGTGCCTCGTCGCTGTCCTTCGGCGCGCGGCCGGCGGCCTTCCACTCGGTCATCAGCTGCTTGTAGCGGCCCGCGGTCTCGCCCCAGTCCTCGGAGTCGGCGATCTCCTCGGCCTCGGCGATCAGCTCTTCCTTGCGGTGCTTGGCGCTGGCCCGCTGCTTGTCCAGCTCGGCGAAGTGCGAGCCCCGGCGCCGGTTGAACGCCTCCCGTGCCTTGGAGAAGCGGCGCCACAGCTCGTCGTCGGTCTTGCGGTCGACGCCCTTGATGGTCTTCCACTCGTCGAGGATCGCTCGCAGCCGGTCCCCGGCGGCCTTCCACTGGGTGGACTCGGCGGCGATCTTCTCGGCCTCTTCGGCGAGCGTCTGCTTGCGCGCGACCGCGGCCGCGCGCGCCTCTTCCCGCTCCTGCTTAGCGCTGGCCAGTGCCTTCTCGGCGTGCTTGATGACGTACTCGATCCGGGCGCCGAGCGCGGCCAGGTCGCCGACGACCGCGGCCTCGGCCAGCCCGTCGCGCAGCTGGACGGCGCTGGACAGCGCGTGCTTCGGGTCGCCCGCGCCGGAGACCAGCCGCGTCTCGAGCAGCTCGATCTCGGTGCGGACGTCGTCGAACCGCCGCGCGTAGTGGAGCAGTCCTTCGTCCGGGCTCCCGGCCTGCCAGACCCCGACCGCACGCTCTCCCTCGGCCGTGATGACGAAAACGGTGCCTTCCTCGTCGACCCGGCCCCACTTGTCCGGAGTCGGCTCGGCGGGGGGCACCGGCGGGGCGGTGTGACCGGCGCCGTGCGCGTGCGGCATCGGGTGGGGCGCCGGGGTACCGGTGGACGTGTTCTCCTGGGCCATCGCAGGCTCCTTATCGCCTGTACGCCCGCTCGCGCGGGCGCCCCGCCGTGTGGCGGGGCCGGGTAATGCGGTTACGCGGTCCGTCGGGGCATCGGCCCCATGCGGGCATTCAAGCAGCTCAGCGTCGCCCGTGGTACTCGGTTGAGCTGTCCGAAGGCAGTGATCCTACTTCCGAAGTACGCACTCTGTCGGCCCGTCCGTAGCGCGCGGGTAACGTCGGCGCGCGTGATCAGCCCTGAGATCCGCCCGGTCGCGGTGGTCGGCCCGACCGCGACCGGCAAGACCGCGCTGGCCGTCGAGCTGGCCCTCGCGCTCGGTGGCGAGGTCGTCAACGCCGACGCCATGCAGCTCTACCGGGGGATGGACATCGGTACCGCGAAGGCCTCCGCCGCCGAACGCCGCGGCGTGCCGCATCACCTGCTCGACGTGCTGGACGTGACCGAGACGGCCTCGGTCGCGGCCTACCAGCGCGACGCCCGCCGCGCGGTCGAGGACCTCATGGCGGCGGGCAAGGTGCCGGTGCTGGCGGGTGGCTCCGGCCTGTACGTCCAGGCCGTACTCGACGACCTGCGCTTTCCCGGCACCGACCCGGCGGTGCGGGCGCGGTTGGACGCCGAGGCGGCCGAGCACGGTACGGACGTCCTGTACGCGCGGCTGCGGGAGAGGGACCCGGCCGCGGCGGCCGCGATCCTGCCGACCAACACCCGCCGGATCGTGCGTGCGCTGGAGGTCATCGAGATCACCGGCGCCCCGTTCTCGGCGAACCTGCCGAAGCCCGGCCCCGCCCGGTACGGCGCCGTGCTGGTCGGCGTCGATCGCGACGCGGGGGAGCTGGACGAGCGGGTCGGCCTCCGGGTGACGCGGATGTTCGAGGCCGGGCTGGTCGACGAGGTTCGCGCGCTGCTCGGCCGCGGGCTGCGCGAGGGGAAGACCGCATCCCGGGCGCTGGGCTACCAGCAGGTGATCGCCGCGCTCGACGGGGACGGCGACTTCGCCGAGGCCGCCGCGGCGACCGCGCAGGCGACTCGCCGGTTCGTGCGCAGGCAGCGCTCCTGGTTCCGGCGTGACGCCCGCATCGAGTGGTACGACGGCGCCGACCCGAAGCTGGCCGCACGCGTACTCGAACGGCTGTTCCAGTAACCTTGGACCCATGGGCGGCATCGAATTCCTCAAGGGACACGGCACGCAGAACGACTTCGTGCTGCTGCCCGACGCGGCGGGCCGCCTCGAACTGACCGAGGCGCGGGTCGCGGCGCTGTGCGACCGCCGTCGCGGTCTCGGCGCCGACGGTGTGCTTCGCGTCGTCAAGGCCGAAGCGCTCGGCGAAGACTCCGCCGGTGAGTGGTTCATGGACTACCGCAACGCGGACGGCTCGATCGCCGAGATGTGCGGCAACGGCGTGCGCGTGTTCGCGCGGTACCTGGTGGACGCCGGGCTGGCCGCCGAGGGCGAGTTCGTCATCGGCACGCGGGCAGGGGACCGGCCGGTCGTGGTGCACCCCGACCGCTCCGTGACCGTCCACATGGGACCGGCCACGATCACCGGGACGTCGGTGACCGTGGTCGCGGGCGAGCCGTTCTCCGGCGTCGCCGTCGACGTCGGCAACCCGCACCTGGTGTCCGTGCTGGAGGACGACGTTGCCGGGCTGGACCTGCGTGACCAGCCCGATTTCGACCACGACGTGTTCCCCGCCGGGGTGAACCTGGAGTTCGTCAACCGGCTCGGCGAGGGCGCGTTGCGGATGCGTGTGCACGAACGCGGCGTGGGGGAGACCCGCGCGTGCGGCACCGGCACGGTGGCCGCGGTGGCCGCCGCGCTGCACCTGGCGGGCACCGACACCGGCGCCTCGACCGTCGACATCCCTGGCGGCCGCGTCGAGGTCACCGTGTCGCGCGGGGCGTCGACGCTGAGCGGTCCCGCCGAAATCGTCGCGCGCGGCGAACTCGACGAGACGTGGTGGGCCGCCGCCGACGCGTGACCGCCGCTCAGGCAGGCCGGGCCACGGTCACCTCGACGGCCAGCTCCGCGCCGTCCCGGGTGGCGACCCCGGCGACGGCCCCGGCCGTCCGGATGTCGGGTTCGATCCGCCCGAACCGATCGAGCATCTCGGCGGGCCCGGAGACGGTCAGCAGTTCGACGCCGGTGCGCATGGACACCCTGGCGTCCGTCTTCGCCCGGCGCACCGCGCTGATCACCTGACCGGCGAGCGTCAGCAGCTCGGGTTCCCCCGGCGCGGCGTCCGCGGACGGCCATGGCGCGCGGTGCACCGAACCGTCCCGCCACCACGACCAGACCTCCTCCGCGGTGAACGGCAGGAACGGCGCGAACAGCCGCAGCACCACCGAAAGCGCGGTGACCAGCGTGCTCCGGGCCGACAGCGCCGCCGCCTCGCCCCGGTCACCGTAGGCACGGCCCTTGACCAGTTCGACGTAGTCGTCGCAGAACGTCCAGAAGAACGCCTCGGTCACCTGCAGCGCTCGCGCGTAGTCGAGTTCCTCGAACGCGGCGGTCGCCGTGGTGACCACAGTGGACAGTTCGGCGAGCAGTGCCCTGTCCAGTGGCTCGGTGGTGGCGATGGCCTCGGGCACGCCGAACCCGAGCACGAACCGGCTGGCGTTGAGCAGTTTCGTGGCCAGCCGCCGCCCCACCTTCATCTGTCCCTCGTCCACCGCGGTGTCGACACCGGGCCGCGCGCTCGCCGCCCAGTACCGGACCGCGTCCGAGCCGAACCGGGTGAGCAGGTCGGCCGGGGTCACGACGTTCCCGCGCGACTTGGACATCTTCTTGCGGTCGGGATCGAGCACCCAGCCCGAGATCACCGCGTCGCGCCACGGCAGCGCGTCCTGCTCCAGCTCCGCGCGGACCGTGGTGGAGAACAGCCAGGTCCGGATGATCTCGTGCGCCTGCGGGCGCAGGTCGTACGGGAACACGCGCGCGAACAGATCGTCGTCGGCGCTCCAGCGCCCGGCGATCTGCGGGGTCAGCGAGGACGTCGCCCAGGTGTCCATCACGTCGGTCTCGCCGGAGAACCCACCGGGGACGTCCCGCTGTCCGGCGGTGTAGCCGGGCGGGACGTCGGTGCTCGGGTCGACCGGCAGGGTGTCGTCGCCGGGCACCAGCACGTCGCCGCGATCGCCGTGTTCGTCGAGCGCGTACCAGACCGGGATCGGCACGCCGAAGAACCGCTGACGGCTGATCAGCCAGTCGCCGGTGAGCCCTTCGACCCAGCTCTCGTAGCGGACGCGCATGTGCTCGGGAACCCAGCGCAGCTCCCGGCCGCGTTCGAGCAGCCGGGCACGCAGACCCTCGTCGCGCGCGCCGTTGGCCAGGTACCACTGGCGGCTGGTGACGATCTCGAGCGGCTTGTCGCCCTTTTCGTAGAACTTCACCGCGTGCGTGATCGGCCGCGGTTCGCCGCGCAGCGCGCCGGCGCCGCGCAGCAGGTCCACGATCAGCTGCCGTCCGGTGTGGACGGTCTTCCCGGCAAGCGGCGCATAGGTTTCCGGCGCGACACCGGCCGGGGCCTCGGGCAGGAACCGGCCGTCCCTGCCGAGCACCGGTCGTGTTTCCAGCCGCAGCGCCCGCCACCAGGCGACGTCGGTGGTGTCGCCGAACGTGCACACCATCGCGATCCCGCTGCCCTTGCCCGGATCCGCGAGGTGATGGGCGAGCACGGGGACCTCGACGCCGAACACCGGCGTGCGCACGGTTTTCCCGAACAGGGTGGCGAACCGTTCGTCGTCGGGGTGCGCGACCACGGCGACACAGGCGGGCAGCAGTTCGGGCCGGGTCGTCGAGATGAGCACCTCGGTACCGTCGGCGGTGCGGAACACGAGATCGTGGAACGCGCCGGGCCGCTCGCGGTCCTCCAGTTCCGCCTGTGCCACGGCGGTGCGGAACGTGACGTCCCACAGCGTCGGGGCTTCGGCCTGGTACGCCTCGCCGCGGGCGAGGTTGCGCAGGAACGCACGCTGCGAAATGAGCCGGGTCGTGGTGCCGATCGTCTGGTACGTCGTCGTCCAGTCCACCGAGAGCCCGAGATTGCGCCAGACGTCCTCGAACACCTTCTCGTCGGTTTCGGAAAGTTCCTGGCACAGCTCGATGAAGTTTCGGCGGGAGCACGCGAGGACGTCCTTGCCGGGACGCTCCGGCGGCCGGAAATCCGGGTCATACGGCAGGGAAGGCTCGCATCGGACACCGAAGTGGTTCTGCACGCGGCGTTCGGTCGGCAGGCCGTTGTCGTCCCAGCCGATCGGATAGAACACCTCGCGGCCGCGCATCCGCTGGTAACGCGCGAGGACGTCGGTGTGCGTGTAGGAGAACACGTGTCCGATGTGGAGGGACCCGCTCGCGGTCAGCGGCGGCGTGTCGATCGCGTAGACCTCGTCGCGGGTCTTCGTGCGGTCGAAATGGTAGATCCCCGAGGATTCCCATACCGGCGCCCATTTCCCCTCGAGACCGTCGACACCGACCTTGTCCGGGACTCGTGGGCTCTGCGCCGGGAATGCGGGATTCATGGGGGAACTGTAGACGTGTGCGCGGTCGCTCGCCGTCGATTTTCCTCATCCGGCCAAAAGCAGGCCGGCTCCCGTGCGGCACGTAACCGTTGCTACGCAGTCATTCGGCCGTGACTGTGGTCGGATGGGGAAAGATCGGCACAGTCTTTCAGGCGGCGGCTTTCTCCGCGGCGGGCTCCGGGAGCGTCCGCATCCGGCGCAGTGGCGAGAACACGACCCACAGCGCGCCGGCGGCCTCCCCGGCGAGCGCGACCCACACCGCGCCACGCAGCCCGATCAGCTCGCCCAGCGCCCCGCCGACCAGCCCGCCGAGCGGCAGCGTGCCCCACACGACGAACCGGACGCTGGCGTTTATCCGGCCGAGCAGCCGGTCCGGGCAGATCGCCTGCCGGTAGCTGACCTGCGAGACGTTGTAGACGATGATGCCGAAGCCGCCGATCGCCAGGCCCGTCACGGTCAGCGCGATCCGCCAGCCGGGCGCGCCGAGCGGGACCAGCAGATGCGCGGGCCAGGTGAGCAGCGGCACCAGCCAGATCGCGCGGATCTGCCCGATCCGGCGGATGATCGCCCCGGAGCACAGCGCGCCGAGCACCCCGCCGGCGCCACCCGCCGCGAGCATCATGCCGACGGCCCCCGGGGCCAGCCCGACCGTGCGGGTCAGGAACAGCACCTCGACCGCGGTGAACGCGCCGTTGAAGAGATTGGATGTCGAGGTACAGGCCACGATGGCCCGCAGCGGGCGGTCGGTGAAGACGAACCGCAGCCCCTCGCCGATCTGGGGCAGCATTCGCGCGCGTTCGGGACGCTCCGGGGCCGGTTCCGGAGCGCGGATCCGCCACAGGCACAACGCCGAGGTCAGGTAGCCGAGGCCGGTCAGCAGCACCGTGTTCGCGGCGCCCGCCGCCTGCACCAGCCACCCGGCCAGGCTCGGCCCTGCCACCTGCGACGTCGATTGGACCGCCTGGAGCTTCGTGTTGCCTTCCACGAGATGTTCGCGGCCCACCAGCGAAGGCAGATAGGACTGGTAGGCCACGTCGAAGAACACCGTCGCGATGCCGGTCAGCAGCGCGACCACGAGCAGCTGAGGCAGTGTGAGCACCCCGGCCCACCAGGCAACGGGCACGCTGAGCAGCAGCACCCCGCGCACGAGGTCGGCGGCGAGCATCAGCGGCCTGCGGCGCATCCGGTCCACCCAGACCCCCGCCGGGAGTCCGATCAGCAGGAACGCCACGGTCTCCGCCGCGGTGAGCAGCCCCATCTGGAACGGCGTCGCGGCCAGCGTCGTGGCCGCGAGCAGCGGCACGGCCGTGTACCCGACGAACGTGCCGAGCTGGGCGGCCGCGTCACCGGACCACAGCCGCCGGAAGTCCGCATGGAAGAAGAGCGAGTCCCCAGGCACGCCGGTAGTCTCCATCGAGTGATTGGAAAGTGTCAATCACTTTCGCGGTCGACGGCGTCTCTAGGCTGTCGCCGTGTCCGAAAAGCTACGGCGCGCCACGGAAGCCGAGGCGAACGCGCTCGCGTCCGGAATAAGGCTGCGCATCATCCGGTTGACCTTCGCGGAGGCGCTGACCAACAAGGAGCTGGCGCGGCGGCTGGGCCGGGATCCGGCGACCACGCTGCACCACGTCCGCAAGCTGGTCGAAACGGGATTCCTCGCACCGCAGGAACCGCGTCGCGGGGCCAGGGGAGCCAAGGAGATCCCGTACCTTTCCACCGGGCTTTCCTGGCACCTGGACTCGCACGGTGACCGGGCGATCGACCAGGCCATGCTCGAGGCCTACCTGGCCGAAATCGCCGACCTCGGCTTCGAGGACGTCAACCAGACACGGCTCGTCGTCCACGTTTCGCCAGGCGAACGCGCCGAGCTGGAACGGCGCCTCCACGACCTGCTGGAGGAGTACCGCCTGCGGCCCGCCGAAGCGGGTGTGAAACGCACGGCGGTGTACCTCTCGACTTATCCCAGCAGGTAATCCGTTCGGCGTCCGCCGCGAACCGTGGGACAATTGGGGCACGATGACAGAACAGACACACGCAGACCACAACGACACGGACTACTACGACACCGATTTCCACGACGTGGATCCGTCCACCGGTGAGCTGGAGCTCGAGGACCGCGCGTCGCTTCGCCGCGTCGCGGGGCTGTCCACCGAGCTCGCCGACGTCACCGAGGTCGAATACCGCCAGCTGCGGCTGGAGCGGGTCGTCCTGGTCGGCGTGTGGACCGAAGGCACCGCGGAGCAGTCGGAGGCCTCCCTCGCCGAACTGGCGCGGCTGGCCGAGACGGCGGGTTCCGAGGTGCTGGAGGGGCTCGTCCAGCGCCGTACCCGGCCCGACCCGGCGACCTACATCGGCTCCGGCAAGGTCCGCGAGCTGCGGGACATCGTCGGTTCCACGGGCGCGGACACCGTCATCTGCGACGGGGAACTCTCGCCGGGCCAGCTGCGGCAGCTCGAGGAGAAGGTGAAGGTCAAGGTCATCGACCGGACCGCGCTGATCCTCGACATCTTCGCCCAGCACGCCCGGTCCAAGGAGGGCAAGGCCCAGGTCGAGCTGGCCCAGCTGCAGTACCTGATCCCGCGGCTGCGCGGGTGGGGTACCTCGCTGTCCCGGCAGGCCGGTGGCCGGGCCGGCGGCGCGAACGGCGGCGTCGGCCTGCGCGGTCCCGGTGAGACCAAGCTGGAGACCGACCGCAGGCGGATCAGCAAGCGCGTCGCCAAGCTGCGCCGCGAGATCGCCGCGATGGACACCATCCGGGTGACCAAGCGCGGCAGGCGCGTGGCCAACGAGGTGCCGAGCGTGGCGATCGTCGGCTACACCAACGCCGGGAAGTCGAGCCTGCTCAACGCTCTGACCGGGGCGGGGGTGCTGGTCGAGGACGCGTTGTTCGCGACCCTGGACCCGACCACCCGCCGCAGCCAGACCGCGGACGGGCGGACCTTCACCCTGACCGACACCGTCGGCTTCGTCCGGCACCTGCCGCACCAGCTGGTGGACGCGTTCCGCTCGACGCTGGAGGAGGCGGCCGACGCCGACCTGCTGCTGCACGTCGTCGACGGCTCCGATCCGGCTCCGGAGGAGCAGGTCAGCGCCGTACGCGAAGTACTCGGCGAGATCACCCGGCAGCGCAAGGAACCGCTGCCGCCGGAGATGCTGGTGATCAACAAGGCGGACGCCGCCGACGAGGTCACCCTCGCCCGGCTGCGGCACGCGCTGCCGGGCTCGGTGCAGGTCTCCGCCCGCACCGGTGCCGGGATCGCCGAACTCGCCGGGGAACTCGCGGACCGGCTGCCCCGGCCGCAGGTGGTGATCGACGCGCTGGTGCCCTACACCCGCGGCGAGCTCGTCGCCCGCGCCCACGCCGACGGCGAGGTGCTGGAGGAGGAGCACGTCCAGGACGGCACCCGCCTGCGCGTCCGGGTCCATCCGGACCTGGCGGCGGCCCTGCACCAGTTCGAGACCAACGGATCGCGGGTCTGACGCGTCCTCCGTACTGTGCGGATCATGGTGATCCGCACAGTACGGAGGTGGACGTGCGGACAGTAGGGGCGATCGCCGCGGCGGTGCTGCTGGGAACGGTGCTCACCGGGCCCGCCGCGGCGGCGGAAACCCCGCCCCCGCCCGAAACGCTGTGCACCGTCACCGATCCGCGGGTCGACGAGCTGTCGGGCCTGGTCTCCGACGGTGAGCAGTGGTACGGGATCAACGACGGCGGCGAGCGCGTCGAGGTGTTCGTGCTCGGCCGGGACTGCGCGGTGCGGAAGGTGCTCACCGAGGGCACCGATCCCTACGACGTCGAGGATCTCGCCCGCGCGCCGGACGGCACCCTGTGGCTTTCCGACACCGGGGACAACCGCGCCGACCGCAGGACCGTCGCGCTGCTCGCGCTGAGCCCGCAAGGAAAGGTCGCCCTCCACCGGCTCACCTACCCGGACGGCCCGCACGACGCGGAGGCGTTGCTGCTCGACCGGTCCGGCACACCGTACCTGATCACCAAGGACGTGCTCGGCGACTCGAAGGTCTACCGGCCCGCCGGGCCGCTCGCGAGCCCGGGGCCCACGCCGCTGGAGAAGGTGGGCTCGCTCAAGTTCGAGACCACCGGCACCCCGGGCGGACCGGTGGGCTCGTTCGGGTCGGCGCTGGTCACCGGTGCGGCGTCCACTGTGGACGGAACCGTGGTGGCCCTGCGCACCTACACCGACGCCTACCTCTACGCCGCACCGGACGGCGACGTCGTGGCCGCGCTGCGGCGCCCGCCAGTGCGGATCCCGTTGCCAGGGGAGAAGCAGGGGGAGGCGCTCGCCTTCGAACCCGACGGCACGCTGCTCTCCGGTGGTGAGGGGGTCGGCCAGCCGATCCGCGCGGTGCGGGGCGCGGCCGCGCTGGCGACGCGCGACGCGGCCACCACCCCGGCGGGTGCCACCGGTGGTCCCGGCGCGGAGGCGGACGGGGCCGGGCTCCCCGTCCTTCCCACCGCCGGGATCGTCCTGGTGGTCGCGCTGGGCGGCTGGTTCGGCGTCAGCAAACTACGCCGCCGACGCCGCTAACCAACATCCGTACCCGGCTCGCGGGAGTCCGGGTTCGCGCTCCGCAAATGGGGCTTACGCAACTCGCGGGGGTCCGGGGGCGTGCCCCCGGGCGGGGTGTGGGGGGTGGGCCCCCCCCACCCACACAACAGGGGGGCCGGGGGGGGGGGGGTGCG
>NZ_JBHYIK010000139.1:0-10573 GCF_042739735.1 Amycolatopsis sp. NPDC059027
GTGCGTTTAGCGGGCTAAACGCACTTCGCGGCCGAGGTCAGGCGCGGACGGTGAGGCCGACGCGCTGGAACTCCTTCAGGTCCGAGTAGCCGGTCTTCGCCATCGCGCGGCGCAGCGCGCCGAAGAGGTTCACGACGCCCTCGGCGTCCGACGACGGGCCGAACAGCAGGGTCTTGAGGTCGACGGCGTAGTCCGGGCCCGCGGCGACGCGGGAACGCGGCAGCGACGGGTGCGCGGCGGCGGCCGTCCAGTACAGGCCCTGACCCGGCGCGTCGGACGCCGCGGCCAGCGGCGCGCCCAGCATGACGGCGTCGGCACCGCAGGCGATGGCCTTCGCGATGTCGCCCGAGGTGCTGATCCCGCCGTCGGCGAGGACGTGCACGTAGCGGCCGCCGGTCTCGTCGAGGTAGTCACGGCGCGCGGCGGCGGCGTCGATGATCGCGGTGGCCATCGGGACGCCGATGCCGAGGACGCGGTCCGTGCTGGTCACGCCGGGGGTGGCGCCATGGCCGACGATGACCCCGGCCGCGCCGGTGCGCATGAGGTGCATCGCGGTGCGGTAGTCGCTGACACCGCCCGCGATCACCGGGACGTCGAGACGCCCGATGAAGTCCTTGAGGTCCAGCGGCTCGGCGTCGCGCTGGACGTGCTCGGCGGAGATGATCGTGCCCTGGACGACCAGGATTTCGACACCGGCGGCGAGGAGGTCGGGCGTCAGCTCGGCGGCGTGCTGCGGGCTGACCCTCGCGGCCACGGTGACCCCGGACTCGCGGACGGTCTTGATCGCCTCGCTCAGCAGGTCGAGCCGGATCGGCGCCGAGTGCAGCTCCTGCAGGACCCGCACGACGGCGGTCGGGTCCTCGGTGTCCTCGGCGGCACGGACTAGCCGGAAGATCGTGTCCTCGACGTTCGCATGCCGGGCCCAGAGCCCTTCGGCGTTGAGCACGCCGAGACCGCCGAGCTCGCCGACAGCCACGGCCGTGCCCGGCGACACGATCGCGTCGGTCGGGTGGGTGATCAGCGGCAGGTCGAACCGGTACGCGTCGATCTGCCAGGCGGTGGACACCACCGACGACGACCGGGTGCGCCGCGAAGGCACGATCTCCACGTCGTCGAGGCCATACGCCCGCCGCGCGGTGCGGCCCATGCCGATCTCGACCAGATCCCGCACGGTAAGTCCCTTCTCGTGGTCACGCCCCAGTCTTACGCCCCATTGTCGCTAGGCCGCGTGGGTGACCTACGCACGGGGCACCCCAACCCCGCCGCGCGCACCCGCCCTGAAGTGCAGTTAGCGGGCTAAACGCGGCGCTTAGGCATGCTAAGGAGCGCGTTTAGCCCGCTAAACGCGCTCGGGGGAGGGTGGGGCGGCGGGGTTAGAAGGAGACCTTCTGGACGGAGTCCGCGCGCATGACGGCCTCCTGCTGGAACTCCTTCTTGTAGTCCGCGCGGATCTGCTCGATCTCGGTATTGGCCTTCGCGGCGTCGGCGAACGAGTACACGATGACGATCACATGCGACCGTTCGTGCACGATCTGGCCGTTCGCGCCCTTCCACTGGCCCTTGCCGGGCAGCTCGGTGAAGCCGTTCGGAAAGGCCCGGGTCAGCTCCTTGTCCGAGAAGATCCCGAACTCGGTGTCCGTCACCTCGGTGCCGTCGGGTTTCCCGGTGCCGAAATACAGCTCGGTGCGCTTCCACACGTCACCAGGCGACGCCGCGACGTCCGAAGAAGCCGCACCGCCCGCGGACGCCGACGCCGAGGACGCCGCGACGCCCCCACCGACTCCCAGCACCGCCACCACGGCCACCGCCGCCACCGTCCGCCGCGAAACCACCCGTCGCGAAACCGACATCCGTCCGTCCCTCCTGAAACCGAAACCGGTCGACACCCGGGAAGTCTTCCGGGTGCCGACCGGCTGGCGGAACGGCTGAACGGGCTGTCTACCGGGTCGTGTAGTTCGGGGCCTCGACGGTCATGGTGATGTCGTGCGGGTGGCTCTCCTTGAGCCCGGCCGCGGTGATCCGCACCAGCTGCGCCTCCTGCAGCTCGGCGATCGTGTTCGCCCCGGCGTAGCCCATGCCCGCGCGCAGCCCGCCGACCAGCTGGTGCACGACGTTGGCCAGCGGCCCGCGGAACGGGATCCGGCCCTCGATGCCCTCGGGGACGAGCTTGTCCTCGTTGAGCACGTCGTCCTGGGCGTAGCGGTCCTTCGAGTACGACTTCGCCTCGCCACGCGACTGCATCGCGCCCAGCGAGCCCATCCCGCGGTAGACCTTGAACTGCTTGCCGTTGACCAGGATCAGGTCACCGGGCGACTCCGCGGTGCCCGCCAGCAGGCTGCCCAGCATGACCGTGGACGCGCCAGCGGCGATCGCCTTGGCGATGTCGCCCGAGTACTGGATGCCGCCATCGCCGATCACCGGGATCCCGGCCGGGCGGCACGCCTGGTCGGCCTCGTAGATCGCGGAAATCTGCGGGACGCCGACGCCGGCGACGATCCGCGTGGTGCAGATCGAACCCGGCCCGACCCCGACCTTGACGCCGTCGACGCCCGCGTCCACCAGCGCCTGCGCGCCCGCACGCGTCGCGACGTTCCCGCCGACGACGTCGACGGCCTCGCCCAGCTCCTTCTTCAGCAGCGCCACGGCGTCCACGACGGCCCGCGAATGGCCGTGCGCGGTGTCCACCATCAGCACGTCGACACCGGCGTCGGCCAGCGCCATCGCGCGCTTGTGGCCGTCCACGCCGACGCCGACCGCGGCACCGACGACCAGCCTGCCGTCCGGGTCCTTGGTGGCCCGCGGGTACTGCTCGGTCTTGACGAAGTCCTTGACCGTGATCAGCCCGCGCAGCTTGCCCGCGCCGTCGACGATCGGCAGCTTCTCGATCTTGTGCCGCCGCAGCAGCCCGAGCGCCGCGTCCGCGGTGACGCCGACCTGCGCGGTGACCAGCGGCGCCTTCGTCATCACGTCGCTGACCGGGCGGGTGTGGTCGACCTCGAAGCGCATGTCGCGGTTGGTGATGATGCCGACGAGCGTCCCGGCCGCGTCGGTCACCGGGACACCGGAGATCCGGAACCGCGCGCACAGGGCGTCGACCTCGGCCAGCGTCGCGTCGGGCGAGCAGGTGACCGGGTCGGTCACCATCCCCGCCTCGGAGCGCTTGACGACCTCGACCGCGGCGGCCTGCTCGTCGATCGGCATGTTGCGCTGCAGCACGCCGATGCCGCCCTGACGCGCCATGGCGATCGCCATCCGCGCCTCGGTCACGGTGTCCATCGCGGCGGAGACCAGCGGGACGCCCAGGGTGATGTTGCGGGTCAGCCTCGTACTCGTATCGACCCCGCTCGGTACGACGTCCGATTCGGCGGGCAGCAGCAGCACGTCGTCGAAGGTCAGCCCGAGCATGGCGAACTTGCTCGGCACGGGTGCGGTCACGCTGTCGCTGGTCATAGCAGGCGAAGGGCCTTCCTGGCGGGGGATGAACAGGGCCGCGATACGACGCTGTGGGCCTTCCCCTCATGATATCCGGGCCGCGCGCAGGTCCCGGGCGGGTGGGGACCGGCACCACGCGCCCGGTACCGTGCAGGCCGTGCCGCACGATGTGTTGCCCCCAGACCCCTTCGCGGATGATCCGGACGATCCGGCCCGCGCCTTCCTCGACAGCGACGACAGGCTGGACGAACCGATCACTCCCGACGAGCGCACCGAGCTGCTGGCCGACCTCTCCGATCTGGCCGTCTACCAGGCACTTCTCGAGCCGCGCGGGGTGCGCGGCATCGTGGTGGACTGCGGCGAATGCGACGAGCCGCACTACCACGACTGGCACCTGCTGCGGGCCAGCCTGGAACAGCTGCTCGCCGACGGCCGGATGCGGCCGCACGAGCCAGCCTTCGACCCCAACCCCGGCGACTACGTGAGCTGGGACTACTGCCGCGGCTTCGCGGACGGCGTGACGGCGAACGAAAGCGCCTACTGACGCCCGCCGACCAGCAAAAAGGGCCTTGGTGAGATCGCTCACCAAGGCCCTTTCGGTTGCTGTGCCGGGTTACGGCGTCGACGGCGTGACAGCCTGGCCCTGCTGGCCCTGGCCGCCCGCACCCGTTTCGCTGCGCGGAGTGCCGCTGCCACCCGGCCCGTTGCCGGTGGCGGGGGTCGTCGTGGTGACCGGAGGCGGCGGGGTCGTGGTCGGCGTGACCGGCGGCGGAGGCGTCGGCGACGGCGTGGAGCTGGTCACCGGCAGGCTCGTGCTGCCACCGCTGCCCGGCAGTGTGGTCGGTGCGCCGCTGGCCTGGTTCGACGGGCTCGTCGTCGGGTTCTGCGGCTGCTGGGACGGCAGCTGGCCCGGCGGCGGCGCGGGCGCCGTCGGATCGTCCAGCTGGGCGCTGAGCTGACGGTGCTGCTGGATCAGCTGGTCGCGGTTCTCCGCGTCGGTGACCTGGCTGAGCGCGGCCTGCGCGTCGGCGAGCGCCTTGCGCGCGAGGTCGAGATTGCCGCCGGCGAGCGCGAGATTCGCCTTCTCCAGGTCCAGTTTCGCCGCGGCGGCGGCTTCCACCGACCGCGCGTGGTCGGCGTAGAGCACCTTGGTGAGTCCCCAGAGCGTGTCCCCGGGCTGCGCGTCACGCGCGGCGAGCCCGGTGCCGGTGAAGGCGATGGCCAGCACGGCGGCCGCGGCGGCGACCGGGACGAGCATCCTGCGACGGCCCCGGCCGGAATGGCGGCGGGCCAGTGTCGCGGCGCCCACGGTGCGCACGGCGGTGTCGACGTCCACGAGCTCGGCGAGCGGCTCGCTGTCGATGTCCCGTCGCCAGGCGACGAGAAGTGCGTTGAGTTCCTGGTCGCCGAGGCTGTCGGCGATCGCCGGGTCCGAGCCGCCGAGGGCGTCCAGCAAGGCGTCGTCGGCCTGGACTGCGGACAGGTCGGCGGCGAACTCCGCCTCGGAGGCGGTCATCCCGTTGCCCCATGCCGACGAGCCCACGGTCTGCTCGTGCTCGGCGCCCGGTCTGTCGTCACGCTCACGCCCGGTCACTCAGATCACCTCCTCGGCGGCGAGGACCTTGCGCAGGCGCGCCAGCGCCCGGTGCTGGGCGACCCGGACCGCGCCGGGCGTCGAGCCCACCGCGTCCGCCGTCTCCTCGGCGGAGAGGCCGACGACCACCCGCAACACCACGATCTCCCGCTGTTTGTCCGGCAGCACCTGCAACAACTGCGACATCCGCTCGTTCAGTTCACCCTGTAGCGCGCGCTGCTCCGGACCGACCCCGCCCTCGACCTCGTCGGGCACCTCCGCCACCGGTTCCGCCCGGTTGCGGGCCGCGGCCCGATGCGCGTCTGCCACTTTGTGCTGGGCGATACCGTAGACGAAGGCCAGGAAAGGTCGCCCCTGATCACGGTACGAGGGCAATGCCGTGAGCACCGCGAGACACACCTCCTGCGCGACGTCGTCTGCCGAAGCGAACGAACGCTCCTGCCTGCCAACCCTGGCCCGGCAATACCGCACGACCAGTGGACGGATGGCCGCCAACAACCGCTCGACGGCCTGTGGGTCGCCCTCGACAGCAGCGGCGACCGGCTCATCCAGTCCATCCCCCACATTGGCCATCGCAGACAACAGTCCCAGTGTTACGTGTAGGCGTGCAAAGAACCCGGCGCATGGTTACTCTCCCCGTGCGCCGGTCACATCTACCGTACCTTTGGCCGGTCGACGACGTCCGCTCACGGTCGTCCCCCGGCGCGCCGTGGCGACGCCGGTTCTCCCGCTCCGGCCTTACCTGGCTCTTCTCGCCGAAGACAGCTGTTCAACGAGTGAGGAACCAGACAGGTACGCGGCCCGATGCTGGCTGGGCCGGGAAAAGCCTGCCCGAGTTAACGGACGGAAAACATCAAGGGTGACCGGGAACACAGCTACGGGCCAGGGCGGCCTCCGCCCTGGCCCGTCGTCACCCGTACTGCCGTTCAGGAACGAAGTGCTCGCCCCGGGATCAGGAGACCAGGCCGCGCCGGAAGCCGTGCGCGACGGCCTGCGCGCGATCGCGCACGCCGAGCTTGCGGAACAGGCGCCGGGCATGCGTCTTCACGGTGTCCTCGGACAGGTACAGCTCACGCCCGATCTGGCCGTTGCTCTTGCCCTGGCTCATCCCGCGCAGCACCTGGAGCTCGCGCTCGGTGAGCTGGACACCGGGGTCGGAGGGCTGCCGCGGCGCGGGCACCGAGGTGCTGGCCAGCGTGTGCGCCAGCGCGGCGACCAGCTCCGGACGGGAGGCGTCCCACCGGAGGTAGCCGCGGGCACCGCCGGCGATCGCGGCGGCGATGCTGCCCGCGTCGTCCGGGGCGCCGAACACGATGACGTTGGCCTGGGGGTTCGCGGAAACGAGCCGACGGGTGGCTTCGACGCCCGTCGGGACGGCACGCTGCGTCCCGACCAGCACGACGTCCACCGGCTGGCGGGAGTACCGGGCCAGCAGCTCGTCACCGTGCGCTACGCAGTCGATGCGACTGACCCCAGGGACCGCGGACATCACACGGGTGAGCCCTTCACGGACACTGCGTCGGTCGTCGCAGATCAAGACCGTCGTCACGGGGTTTCCTTCCTGCAGCCGGGTGACATTCCACTTCCCCTATCGGACGCTTTAGCCCGAACCTTGACACGATCCGGTGGCTTTTTTTGAAGTTTCTTAGCCCGGATGCCGGAACGCCGTTTCCTAGAGGCTCAACCCGGTCAAGGCGGAACCCACGGCGATTCGCGCGCGATTCGCCTCCCGCAAGGATCTGCGTGCCGTAACACTGCGTGCAACACCTCAGCGGCTCTGAATCGATACTTCTCGGCGTGTCCTGCCCCAAGGTCCGCCATCACCCCGGCCACCACCCAAGAAAGTGAATAGAGTTCGCTTTTTTCCGTCGCCGCCAAGGCGTTTTCGAGAAGGTCTCTCGCATTGTCCCGCTCGCCGGGATCGCCCGCCGCCATCAGTGCCACTCCGAGCACGATGCCGGATTTGATCTCGTGCCGCCGGGCACCGCGTTCCCTCGCCGCTTCCAGCGCGTGGCGCGCGGGAGCGACGGCCTCGCCCGCCCTGCCCGCGGCGAGTTCGATCTCGGCGCCGACCCAGCCGCTACGCACCGTGGCCCGCCAGCCCGCCTCCTCGGCCGTCGCGAGCGCGAGCAGCCGGCGCGCGGCAGCGAGCCTGCCGAGCGCGAGGTTGTCCGCCGCGAGCCCGAGCAGCGCGTCGGCACGCGCTCCCGCCACGTCGAGCCCGTCGGGGTCGCGGCCGGTGTCCGGGAGCGCGATGGCCAGCGCGTAGGCCTCCCCGTCAAGCGCCCGGGCCCGGACGTGCCCGCCCAGTTGACGCCGGTGCGAAGCCAGCGTGCTGCCCGCGAGCGACGCGATGAGCGGGCTCGGCTCCTTGCCGAGGCCCGCCAGCAGCGTCGCCGCGGCGGCATACCGGCCCCGCGCGCCCAGGACGATCGCCGCGAGCAGCCGCGCCACCGGCGTGGCGGACGGCGGCACCACGACGGGACCGGCGGGCAGCGGGTCACCGCCGAACGCGGCTGTCCGCAGGGAGCGTTCCTGCACCTGTCCTTTCTAGCGCCTCGCACCGACAAGAACATGCTCGATGCGGTCGGCGGCCGCGGAAAGATCCGTCAGCAGCTCGACCTTGCCGGGCAGTGTCGCGCGGTCCCAGCCGGGCCCGCAGGCGAACAGCCTGCTGCGCTGGCGCCCGCGCGACACCCTGGCGAACAGCCGGGGATCGGCGGCACCGCGACGACGTGCCCAGAGCACGACGGCGGCGGGCGCGCTGCGGCGTACCGCGACCGCGAGCACCTCGGCGGGCAACGGAGCCCCGAAGAGCTGGGCGCCGACACGCCTTTCCGCCAGCGACGCGGCCAGCGCGTACATCGGCATGCTGTCGCGTTCCTCCGGTACACAGCTGAGCAGCACCGGGCGGGTGTTGCGGGGCTCGTCGAGCACCGGGGTGGCGCGGACGAGCGCGGCGAAAACGCACTCCGACAGGAAGTACTCGACCTCGGCGCCCGCGCTGACTCCGCGCCAGCGCGCGCCCAGCGCGGTCAGCACGGGCTCGATCACCCCGGTCCACGCGGACAGGACGCCGAGTTCGCCGATGATGTCGACCAGCATCCGCTGTACCGCGCCGGCGTCCATCGCGAGCGCCGCGGTGCTGAGGCGGCGAGCCAGCCGGGACGGCACTTCGTGACCGTCCGGTTCCTTCTCCTCCTGCGGCTCGTCCACCAGCGCGCCGACGATCTCCGCGGCCGCGGGCGGACCGGATCGGGGTATCTGCTCGAGGGCGTAGCGGGCGGCTTCGGCCGTCGAAGCACCTCGGAGCAGTGCGCGCTGCATGAGTTCGAGACGTCCGATGTCGGAACTGCCGTAACGGCGGTGCCTGCCGTCGGTGTGCCTGCTCGGGCCGAGCCCGTAGCGGCGGTCCCAGGTACGCAGGGTGGACGGCGCGACCCCGAGCCGGCGGGCGACCGAGGCCACCGGCAGGGTGGGTTCTTCCGTGCCCGACCCAGCTCCCACGCGGCCCAATATCCCGGGCGTCCGGGCGACGGGCAACCGGAGCCAAAAGCCCAGCTCACACATCCGGGGGATGCCTAACGGCTGAATCGGGGTGAATCTCTTGAACAAGTATTGGCGCGCTTCTAACGTTACCGCCGTTGCACCGAATGGAGTAGCAGCACCACAGCGGAGCAGCTAAAGGCATCGACCGGATGACGGAGGCGGTCAGGATGGCAGACACGCGCAGGCTCCCGGGTCCCAACGCGGACATGTGGGACTGGCAGCTGGAGGGGTCGTGTCGGGGGATGGACAGCGCGTCCTTCTTTCACCCGGATGGCGAGCGCGGTCCGGCGAGAGCACGCCGCGAAGCCAGGGCGAAGGCCGTCTGCCTGGCCTGCCCGGTGCTCCAGATGTGCCGGAGCCACGCGCTCGCCGTACACGAGCCGTACGGGATCTGGGGCGGGCTCTCGGAATCCGAGCGGGAACACATCATCAAGTCCGACAAGCGCGCCATGAGCATGTCGAACGGCTAGGCCCTCTCCCGCCTGCCGTTCCGGAGGGGCGGCGTCCTTTGTGGACGCTGCCCCTCCGTCATTTCCGCGACTCCCCTGGCCAGGCGGCGAGCGCGACGTCGATCGACGCGCCGAGTTCGGACAGGGTCGCGCCGTCACGCGCCTGCACCGACAGTCCGAAGAGCACCGTCGCGTAGAAGCGACCCAGCGCGTCGACGTCGGTCTTAGCGGGCAGATCGCCGTCTTCCAGGCCCTGGCGCAGCCGCTGTGTGATCGACTCCTGGGTTTCGCGGCGCAGCTCGGCAAGGTAGGTGTAGAGCCCCTGGTTCGCGGGCGTGCAGTTGGTCGCGGCGAGCACGACCATGCAGCCGCTGGGGTGGCCGGGGTCGACGTAATCGCGCGCGTTGTCCCGGAGGACCGCCTCGATGGCGACACGGGCCGTCGGCTCTCGCAGCGCTGCGGCCGTGAAGCCGCCGTACTTTTCGCAGTAGTGCCCCACAGCCTCACGGAACAACGCCTCCTTGCCGCCGAACGCGGCGTAGAGGCTCGGTGGGTTGATGCCCATCGCCGTCGTCAGGTCGGCCAGGGACGCACCTTCGTAACCACGCGCCCAGAAGACGTACATCGCCTCGGTCAGCGCGTGGTCGCGGTCGAAGGCCCTGGGACGTCCTCGCGGTGACATGGACCACCTTCTGTAATGACTGATACAAAAACCCTTGACGCCCGGATCTTACGTCCCCTTTTATGTAGTGACCACTAAAGAAAGGGGAGTTCCCATGAACACACCGCTGGCGGGCAAGGTGGCACTGGTGACCGGCGGGGGCCGGGGCATCGGCGCGGCGATCGCCATCCGGCTGGCCACGGACGGCGCCGACGTCGCGATCACCTACGAGCGCTCGCGGGACCGGGCGGAGAAGGTCATCGCCGAGATCGAGGGCCTCGGCCGTCGCGGCGTCGCGATCCAGGCGGACAGCGCGGACGCCGCCGCGGTGACCGGCGCCGTCGACCGCGCGGCCGCCGAACTGGGACGGCTGGACATCCTGGTGAACAACGCGGGGGTGTTCCCGACCGGCACCGTCGACGAGCTGAGCGTGGAGACGATCGACCACACGCTCGCGGTGCACGTCCGGGCCGTGCTCGTGGCAGCGGGCGCCGCGGTGCGGCACATGGACCGCGGTGGGCGGATCGTGTCGATCGGGAGCGATCTGGCGGACCGGGCGCCGTGGCCGGGGCTGAGCCTGTACTCGGCGAGCAAGTCGGCGCTGGCGGGCCTGACCCGCGGGCTGGCGCGCGATCTGGGGTCGCGGGGGATCACCGCGAACGTCGTGCACCCCGGCTCGACGAACACCGACATGAACCCGGCGGACGGGCCGCACTCGACGTCGCAGCTGGAGCACATCGCGCTGGGCCACTACGCCGACGCGTCCGACATCGCGGCGACCGTCGCCCATCTCGCCGGCCCCGGTGGCCGCTACATCACCGGCACCACCATCACCGTCGACGGCGGCTTCACCGCCTGACCCCACCCCCGCCCCGAGCGCGTTTAGCC
>NZ_JBHYIK010000140.1:0-10416 GCF_042739735.1 Amycolatopsis sp. NPDC059027
GTCATGATCCGCTGGACGGGCGGGGCGGTGCGGGGCGCCGGGGGGGCGACGCCGGGGTGCCCCGGCCCTTCGCCCCCGGCCGGGCGGCGGGCGGGTATCCCCGGCCCGGGCCTGGCGGGGCGGTGCCCCCCGCCCCCCCCCCCCCAACCGGGGGGCCCCCGTCCGCGCCGGCCTGACAGCCGGGCAGAAATGGTTGCCGCCCAAGTGGTTCTACGACGCCGACGGCAGCGAGCTGTTCGAGCGGATCACCGCGCTGCCCGAGTACTACCCGACCCGCAGCGAACGGGAGGTGCTCGCCACGCGGGCCGGTGACGTCGCCCAGCTCACCGGGGCACACACCCTCGTCGAGCTGGGCTCCGGTTCGAGCGAGAAGACCCGGCTGCTGCTCGACGCGTTCACCGGGCACGGCACGCTGGAGGCGTTCGTCCCGCTGGACGTCTCGGAATCCGCGCTGGCCGAGGCCACGGCCGCGATCTCCGCGGACTACCCGAAGCTCGACGTGCGCGGAGTGGTCGGCGACTTCACCCAGCACCTCGACCGGCTTCCCGGCGGCCAGCCCCGGGTCGTGGCGTTCCTCGGCGGCACGATCGGGAACTTCCTGCCCGCCGAACGCGCCGCGTTCCTGCGCTCGGTGCGGGACGTGCTGGACGAGGGGGAGTGGCTCCTGCTCGGGACGGACCTGGTGAAGGACGCCGGTGTCCTCGAACGGGCCTACGACGACGCGGCCGGGGTCACCGCCGAGTTCAACCGGAACGTGCTGCGGGTGATCAACACCCGGCTCGGCGCGGATTTCGACCCGGACGCCTTCGAGCACGTCTCCTACTGGGACGCCGAGAACGAGTGGATCGAAATGCGGCTGCGGTCACGCGGGCGGCAGACCGTCGAGATTCCCGGGGCCGGGCTGACCGTCGAGTTCACCGACGGCGAGCACATCCGCACCGAGATCTCCGCCAAGTTCCGGCCGGGCGGCGTCGAAGCCGAACTCGGGTCCGCCGGGTTCGCCGTCGAGCGATGGTGGACGGACTCACAGCAGCGGTTCGGGGTGAGCCTGGCAAGATCCGTACGTGGCTAATCCTCTCGCGGCGTTCGCTCGCGTGCTCGGCACGAAACCCTGGGTGATGAAGCTCGCGGGCGGGATCATCTGGGCCGACAAGAAGCTGCACGGGGCGTTCAAGGGCCGGGTCAGCCTGGTGGCACTGGCCGGGCTGCCGTCGTTGCGGCTCACCACGACCGGGCGGAAGAGCGGGTTGCCCCGCAGTACCAACCTGCTCTACTACCCGGACGGCGACCGGTTCGTGCTCACCGGGTCGAACTGGGGCCGCCCGAACAACCCCGCGTGGACGTTGAACCTGCGGGCCTGCCCCGACGCCGAGATCGCGATCGCCGGAAAGGCGATCGCGGTCACGGCGAAGGAGCTCGACGGCGAGGAGTACTCGCGGATGTGGCGGGAACTGCTGCGGTTCTGGCCCGGCTACGAAATGGAGCGGGTGGCCGCCGGGCGCCCGTTGCCCATCTTTGTGATGACACCGTCGTCCTAACTCGTTCAGGTCGATAGCCTCCCACCATCCTTTCGGCCGGTGACGGGAATCGGCGGTTTGTGCCAGTCTCACCCCTGTAACGCGTGGTGACGCCGCATGCGCGGCGCCAGCGCGACTCAAGGGAGGAGAAGTCTTGCCGAGTTCCGCGAAGAGCCGGGTGCGCGCGGTCGCACTGGTGGGGGCGCTCGTGGCCGGTGCGGCGCTGACCGGGATGTCCGGTACAGCCGCCGCGGCGCCGGCCGGGGGCATTCCGGCAGCGCAGGTGGGAGCGACGAAACCGGTCGACTGGGGTGCCTGCTCGGCCGACACCCTGCGCGGGGTGCCCGCCGACCAGACGAAGTTCTACAGCTGCGCGCGGTACCGCGTCCCGATCGACCACGACGACGCCTCGCTGGGCACGATCGACATCGCGCTGCTGAAGCGCGCGGCGCGCACGCCGGACAAGCGGGTCGGATCGCTGTTCCTCAACCCCGGTGGTCCCGGCGGTTCCGGGCTGCGGATGCCGATCAGCGGCACGGGCTACTTCCAGCCGCAGGTCGTCGACCGCTTCGACCTCATCGGCTTCGACCCGCGCGGGGTGGGCCAGAGCAATCCGCTGCGCTGCTTCACCACGCAGGAGGACGCCGACGAGGTGAACGGCGCCCAGGTCGGCGTGCCGTTGAGCCGCGCGGAGATCTCCAGCACGCTGGCCGCCTACCGCGACCTCGGGCAGTTCTGCAGGAACAACTCGGGCGCACTGCTCAACCACATGTCCACCAAGGACGTGGTGCGGGACCTCGACAAGCTGCGTGCGGCGGTCGGCGACCAGAAGCTGACCTACGTCGGCTTCTCCTACGGCACGCTGATCGGCTCCACGTACGCCGCGATGTTCCCGAAGCAGAGCCGGGCGATCGTCATCGACGGCAACGTCGACCCGGCGCTGCGCACCAGCGACGGCGTGCAGTACGACCGCGAACGGGCCCGCGGGTTCGAGATCTCGCTCGACGCGTTCCTGACCCGCTGTGCGCAGTCCGGTCCGAAGTGCGCGTTCAGCTCCGGTACCCCGAGGACGAAGTTCGACGAGCTGCGCGAGTACCTGCGTCAGCAGCCGATCAAGCTGCCCGGCGGCGGGTCGATCGACATCAGCCAGTTCACCAGCAGCGTCTCGAGCACGCTCTACCGGCCGGCCGGTTTCCCGGCGCTGGCTCAGGAACTGCAGAGCCTGTACGACGTGATCCACCCGCCGGCCGCCGCCACCGCGCAGGCCCAGTCGGCGCGAGCGCTCAAGCTCGACGTGCTCGCGCCGGGCAAGAACGGCCTGGCCGATCTCGACCCGGACAGCCCCTACACCGGTGACGACTCGTACTTCGGGGTGAACTGCTCCGACAAGAAGATCACCATCAAGCAGGACAAGGTGCCGGGGCTCGCGGCGCAGTGGGAACGGGAGTCGCCGACGTTCGGCCGCTACCAGATCTTCTCCGACGTCGCCGCCTGCCCGGTGTGGCCCGCCAGGCACCCGGACGTCTACCGCGGTCCGTGGCAGGTCCAGACCGAGAACCCGGTCGTCGTGGTCGGCAACTACTACGACCCGGCGACGCAGTACCTGTTCGCGAAGCGGATGGCGAACGAGCTCGGCAACGCCCGGCTGCTGTCGGTCGACGCGTTCGGGCACTGCATCCTCGGCAAGTCGCTCGGCGTGGACAAGGCCACGGCCGACTACCTGATCGATCTGAAGGTCCCGGCAGCGGGCCAGGTGTTCCAGCCGAACACCCAGCCGTTCCAGACGACCGCCACGGCGAAGGGCTGACCTCCCCCGGTCGTGGCCGTCCCCAGGAAGGACGTCTTCGGTGTCCCCGACGCATCGAAGGCGTCCTTCCGGCGTTCGCATGATCCTTCCGGGTGAACTTTTCGGGTCTCGCCGCTGACGTTCCGGTGGCCGCCGAACCGGACTATCCGCCGTGTTCGGCGCATAGCCGGAACTCGGCTTGCCAGCGGGACACGCGGTGCGTGAAGGTGAGCGCGAATCGTTCACGAGAGGGGAGAACGCGTGCTGCGTTCGGTGCGCGCCCGGTGGGCGGGCGCGCTGGCGGTGGTGCTGGTGGCGGGCGGCACCGTGGTCGCCGTGACCTGGCCGGGGGAGCAGGCCACCCCGGCCGCGGCGGAGACGCCGATCGAGGTGTCGCGTTCCACGTGCGGTGCCGGCTGGACGGCGCCGAAGCCGGGGCCGCGGACCCTCCAGGTGCACAACAGCGGGGCGGCGAGCGCCGAGGTCGAACTCATCGACCCGGACACCGGCACCGTGTTCGGCGAGATCGACGGGCTCGGCCCCGGCACGACTCGCGCGCTGCCGGTCAACCTCGGCGACGGCGGCTACGCGTTCCGCTGTGTCCCGGACGGGAGTTCGGCCTTCGTCGGGCCGACGGTCCGGGTTTCCGGCGGCGTCGCGCGGCCCGGCCCCGCCGTGGTCCCGGTGACCGACGCGGACCTGCTCGGCCCGGTCAAGGCGTACCACGGCCACGTGCTCGAAGGCCTCGGCAGGCTGGCCGCCGACGTGGCGGCGCTCAAGACGGCCGTCCACAGTGGAGACCGGGCCAGGAGCGAGACGGCCTGGCTCACCGCGCATCTCACCTACGAACGGCTGGGCGCGGCCTACAACGCCTTCGGCGATTCCGACAAGGCCATCAACGGCCGCGCCACCGGACTGCCGGGCGGCACGGCCGACCCGGGTTTCACCGGCTTCCACCGGCTGGAAAACGGGCTCTGGCACGGCGAAGGGATGCCCGCGCTGGCGGCCGTCGCCGACCGGCTGGCCGAGGACGCCGGCGCGCTGCGCGACGGGTTCGGCGACGCCCAGATCGACCAGAACGATCTCGGCCTGCGGGCCCACGAGATCATGGAGAACACCCTGCAGTTCGAGCTCACCGGCCGCAGCGACTTCGGCAGCGGCACCGCACTGGCGACCGCGGTGGCCAATGTGGACGGGACGAGGGCGGTGCTCGACGTGCTGCGGCCACTGCTGACCACCCGGTTCCCCGGTCTGTCCACTGTGGATGCGTGGCTGGACAGGACGAAGCGGACGCTGGAGTCGGCGCGGCGTCCGGACGGATCCTGGACGCCGGTCGCGCGGCTCGATCCGGCGCTGCGGCAGCGGGTCAACGGCGACGTCGGCCAGCTCACCGAACTGCTCGCGCCGGTCGCGGCGATCGCGGAGCCGAGGAGGATCCGGTGAACCTGCGCCGCCGGAGTTTTCTGCGTGGCGCGATGGCCGCGGGTGCCGGTGCCGGACTGGCCACCGGTCTGACGTCGAGCGCGCACGCGGCCGGCGGGGTCCCGTTCCACGGACCGCGGCAGGCCTCGATCCTAGCGCAGCCCGCGCGGCGGAGCGTCGTCGCGTCGTTCGACGTCATCGCGCAGAACCGGGCCGAGCTGACGGATCTGCTGCGCGCGCTGACCGATCGGGCGCGGTTCCTGACGACCGGGGGAGCGCCCGCCGCGCTCGGCATCACCGGGCCGCCGTCCGACTCCGGGGTACTCGGGCCGGAGATCCCGGCGGGCCAGCTCGCCACGATCGTCGGCGTCGGTGCGTCGCTCTTCGACGGCAGATACGGCCTGACGGACCGGAAACCGGCGAAGCTGAAGCCGATGCCGACGTTCCCCGACGACGCGCTGGAAGCGGCATGGTGTCACGGCGATCTGAGCCTGACCCTGTCCGCGGAGGACAGTGACACGGTGCTGCACGCCCTGCGGGACATTGCCCGAGCCACCCGGGGCGGGATGCAGCCGCGCTGGAAGATCGACGGCTTCAGCTCGCCGCCCCGCCCGGACGGCACGCCGCGGAACCTGCTGGGTTTCAAGGACGGGATCGCCAACCCCGCGACGTCCGAACTGGACAGTCTCGTGTGGACACCCGCGCCGGGCGAGCCCGCGTGGACGACCGGCGGGACCTACCAGGTGATCCGGCTGATCCGGATGCTCGTCGAGTTCTGGGACCGCGTTTCGCTGTCGGAGCAGGAGAACATGATCGGC
Source organism: Amycolatopsis sp. NPDC059027 (assembly GCF_042739735.1). Classification (NCBI taxonomy): domain Bacteria; kingdom Bacillati; phylum Actinomycetota; class Actinomycetes; order Pseudonocardiales; family Pseudonocardiaceae; genus Amycolatopsis; species Amycolatopsis sp. NPDC059027. The sequence continues at coordinate 5,544 of NZ_JBHYIK010000140.1, forward strand.
CGCCGCCGGGACACCGGCGCCCCGCTGGACGGCGTCACCGAGACGGACGTCCCGCGGTTCGCCGACGACCCCGTCGGCACGGTGATCCCGCTGACCAGCCACATCCGGCTCGCGAACCCGCGGTCGGCGGACACCGACGCGAGCCGCATCCTGCGCCGGTCGGTGAACTACGACCGCGGTGTCGACGGCAACGGGAACCTCGACATGGGGCTGGTTTTCACCTGCTACCAACGTGATCTCCAGCGGCAGTTCGAGGCCGTGCAGCAGCGGCTGGCCGGGGAACCGCTGGTGGACTACGTCTCGCCGTTCGGCGGCGGGTACTTCTTCGCGCTTCCGGGCGTGACCGGTCCGGACGATCACTACGGGCGAGCGCTGCTCGCGTAGGAAAGGGACACACAGTGAAAGCAAGGGCAGGCGGGCGCGTGCTCGCGGCGGGCGCGGTGGCGGCCGCCGTGGCACTGGCCGCGGGAGCGTGTTCGAGTGGCGGCCAGGACTCGTCGAGCGGGCCGAAGCCCGCTCCCGGTCAGGCGGTGAGCGCCGACGCGGCGGCGACCGCGACGCCGATCAAGCACGTCGTGGTGATCTTCGGGGAGAACATCTCGTTCGACCACTACTTCGGGACCTACCCGAACGCGGCGAACAACGAGGGCACCCCGTTCACGCCCGCGCCGAACACCCCGCAGGTCAACGGGCTCACCCCGGACCTGCTGACGCACAACCCGAACGCGTACAACCCGAAGCGGCTGGCGCGCTCCCAGGCGATGACCTGCGACCAGGACCACGACTACAACAAGGAACAGGCCGCGTTCAACGGCGGCAAGATGGACAAGTTCGTCGAGAACACCGAGAAGGACAAGTGCACCGGACAGCCGGTGCTGTTCGGTGAGCCCGGCCTGGTCATGGACTACTACGACGGCAACACCGTCACCGCGATGTGGAACTACGCCCAGCACTACGCGCTGAACGACAACTCGTTCAACACCGTGTTCGGCCCGTCCAGCCCCGGTGCGGTGAACCTGGTTTCGGGCCAGACCCACGGCGCACAGCCGGTCGACCCGGCCACCGGCGCGCCGAAGACCGATCCGAAGACGGCGGTCTCGCCGAACGCGAGCGGCCTCGGCACGATGATCGAGGACCCGGACCCGGCGTTCGACGACTGCTCGAACAAGAACCACACCGCCAAGGACAACCTCGCCGCGATGCAGGGCCGCAACATCGGCGACCTGCTCAACGCGAAGAGCCTGTCCTGGGGCTGGTTCCAGGGCGGGTTCAAGCCGACCGGCAAGAACGGCGACTACGCGGCGTGCGACGCGAAGCACAAGAACGTCGGCGGTCAGTCCGTTGTGGACTACAGCCCGCACCACGAACCGTTCCAGTACTACAAGTCCACGGCGAACCCGAAGCACCTGCCGCCGAGTTCGGTGGCCGCGATCGGGGCGAACGACCAGGCCAACCACCAGTACGACACGGCCGACTTCGACGCCGCGCTGGCCGCCGGGAACATGCCGTCGGTGAGCTTCCTCAAGGCTCCGTCCTATCAGGACGGTCACGCCGGTTACTCGGACCCGCTGGACGAACAGGCCTTCGTGGCGTCCGAGGTCACCAAGATCCAGCAGTCGCCGCAGTGGAGTTCGACCGCGATCGTGCTCGCCTACGACGACTCCGACGGCTGGTACGACCACGTCGCCTCGAAGATCGTCAACGGCTCGAACGACCCGGCCCAGGACTCGCCGATGTGCACGTCGCAGCCCGTCAAGCTGGGTGCTTACGCCGACCGATGCGGCTACGGCCCGCGGCTGCCGCTGCTGGTGATTTCGCCCTACAGCAAGGTGAACCACGTCGACCACACGCTGACCGACCAGACGTCGGTGCTGAAGTTCATCGAGGACAACTGGTCGGTCGGCCGGATCGGGGACGCCTCGTTCGACGAGCAGGCGGGTTCGCTCAACGGCATGTTCGACTTCTCGGCCCCGAAGGCGAAGCCGGTGAAGCTCGATCCGGCCAGCGGCGCTGTCGTGGGCTGACCGACGTTCCAGGCTTGCACTCTGTGCAGAACTTGCAGACTCTGCAAAAGCTGCATAGAGTGCAAGTCATGGGAGGGTCCGAAGGGCGGCTCGAACGTCGCCGAGTGGCGAAGCGTGCGGCGATCCGGGCGGTCGCCGTCCGTCTCGCGCTCGAGCACGGGCCGGACGCCGTCACCGTCGAGATGATCAGCAAGGCCGCCGACATCTCGCCGCGGACGTTCTTCAACTACTTCCGCGCCAAGGACGACGCGTTCTCGATCGAACCGCACCAATGGACGGCCGAGGAGATGCTCGGTGAGCTCAAGGCGCGGCCGGAGGGAGAAGCACCCGCCGAATCGATGCGTGTGGTGATCAAGGCGATGGCCGCGGCGGCGGACTTCGCGCATCTGGCCGAGGAATGGGAACTGCTGCAGCGGTTGTACGCGCGGTATCCCGAGCTGTTCTCCCGGATGCGGTTCGGTGAGGTCGACGCGACCATCGCCGCACTGAGCGCGGAGATCGCCGCGCGGCGCGGCACCGATCCCGCGCAGGACCTGTACCCCGGGATGCTCGTGGGCGCGTCGTTCGCAGCATTGCAGGCGGCGGAAAACCAGGCTCGTCACGGCGAGCGTTCACTCGACGAGCTGATCGACGAGGCGTTCAATCTGCTCGTCCAAGGGTTGTAGGGGAGAAGATGGAGACGTATTCGGCCGAACTGGAAGCCGGGCGGGAAGCGTTGGCGCGTAAGGACTGGCGCTCGGCGTACCGGCACTTCGGGCGGGCGCACGAACTCGGGCACGACGACCTCCGGCTGCACCTCGCCGCGCATCGCGGCCTGCTGCGGACGTCGTGGCGGTCGTGGCGGCTCGACCGGGTCGTCGTGCAGGCGGTGCTGATGGTGGGCGCGGCGCTGTTCGACCGCAAGCCTCGTGGGGCACGCGCGTGACCGGCTTCGTCGCGAGTGCGGCGCTGGTCGCGAGCACGACGTGATCGTCACCACCCGTCACTGTCCTGGTACGCCCGTGCCGGTATAGTGACCGAGGTTTCACCAGCCGAACAAGCACGGAAGCGAGGTGAGCGGCACATGCCGGAAGACAGTCCTGAGACGACCGGACGGATCCCGGGCGCCGTCACCTCGGCACCGCACGCGCGCTGAGCGCACGGGGTTTCTCCGGCACTTCTCCCTGTCTGGCCTTGTGTACGCACGCCAGAAAAGAGCCGGGATCATGATGAACACCTTCGAAATGCTGCTCAGGGTCGGCACGGGCGTCGGGCTCGGGGCGGTCATCGGGTTCGAGCGGCAGTACCGCGCCAGGATGGCGGGGCTGCGCACCAACGCGCTCGTCGCGGTCGGCGCGACGCTGTTCGTGCTGTTGTCCGCGCACGGGTTCGGCGGGTTGTCCACCAGCGGCGACGCCGACCCGACCCGCGTCGCCGCGCAGATCGTGTCCGGCATCGGATTCCTCGGCGCCGGGGTCATCCTGCGTGACGGGCTCAGCGTCCGCGGACTCAACACGGCCGCGACGCTGTGGTGCTCGGCCGCGGTCGGCGCGCTCGCGGGCGCGGGACTGTACAGCGTCGCGGTTGCGGGGACCGTCGTGGTCGTCGCGGTCAACATCCTGCTGCGGGCGCTCGGACGCGCGGTCGACCGCCGTCCCGACACCGGTGACGAGACCCCGACCCACTACGCCTTCCAGGCCGTCACCCGGGACGACGACGAGGCGCACGTCCGCGCATTGCTGGTGCAAGCCTTGACGCGCACGGACTTCCGGCTGCTTTCGGTGCTCAGCACGGACCGGCCGGACGACCACGCCGTCGAGGTGCGCGCCGAGCTGATCGGCGACCAGCGTGACGACGCGCAGATGGAGTCCGCGGTGTCGCGGCTGTCTCTGGAGCCTTCGGTCAGCAGCGTCCGCTGGGAGGTCCTGGTCGCGGCGTGATCACCGGGAAAGGAACTCGGTGAGCAGTTCGGCGAATCGGTCCGGCCGGTCGAGGTTGAGCATGTGCCCGGCTCCGGGCACGACGACTTTGCGCGCGTCCATGGCGTGGCGGGCCACATGGTCCGCCACGCCGTGGATGTCGAGGTAGTCGAGTTCGCCGGTGATGACGAGGATCGGCGCGGCGATCTCGTGGACGCGCGGGATCGCGTCGAGTTCGTACGAAACGGGGTTGTTCCCCGGATTCTTCGTCCCGGTGGCGAGGAACATGACGCGGCAGCGGGCACGGACGGCGGGATCGACGTCCTCCGGCTCCCGCTTCGGTCCGTCGACGAGCATCTGGATGACGAGTTCGAGAGCCAGTTCGTGGTCGCCCCCGCCGATCGCCTCGGCGATCCTTTCGTTCAAGGTGAGGACGAACGGGTCTCGCTGGTTCATCCCGCTGATCCCCGGCGACGTGAGCACGAGCGCCTCGACCCGTTCGGGACAGGTCAGCGCGAAGTCGATCGCGGTGCGGCTCCCCATCGAACAGCCGACGAGCGTCGCGCGCTCGATGCCTAGTGCGTCGAGCAGTTCACGAAGGTCGTAGGCGTGGGTATACGGCTGCGTCGGTACGGCGTCCGAGGAATCTCCGTGGCCGCGCGCGTCGTAGCGGATCACCTTGTGGTGCGCGGAAAACCGGGCGAGTTCGGCGTCCCATTGGGCGCTCGTCAGGCCACCGGCGTGCAGGAACACGACCGGTCGCCCGTCGCCCGCGGCTTCGTAGTGCAGATGACCGTTGCAGATCTCGACCGTGCTCACGGAGCCCCCATCGCCGATGTGCGGTGTTCAGCCTAGCCACAACGGAAAACGGAGGCCCCCATTGCCCCGCGGGGAAAGGGGCCGGCCGGGTAAAAACGCCCCCAAAAATAACGAAACGGGGAACATTGGCAG